>CAYTSL010000012.1:0-17505 GCA_964440415.1 uncultured Flavobacteriaceae bacterium | reverse complement strand
AAATGAACATTGTTACCTAATAATTCCAGACGTACAGGTTGCTTGTAAGTGATGAAGTGTACTTCATGACCTCTCTTCGATAATTCAATACCTAATTCGGTTGCTACTACTCCACTGCCTCCATATGTTGGGTAACACACAATTCCTATTTTCATTTCTTAATTTTTAGTCAATTATCGCTTCATATATGAGGCGTTGAATCTCTGTTCTGATATTGCTAGTTATTAATAATTGGTTTTCAGCTGTTGGGTAAGTTCTGTTGGATAAGAACACATAAACTACTTCTTCATCAGGATCTGCCCAAGCATAGGTTCCAGTAAAACCAGAATGTCCAAAACTGGTCATGGACACACAACCACAGGTTGGACCTACTTCCTCTAATTGCGGTTTATCAAAGCCAACTCCTCGCCTATTTTTATTTTCACAAAAATAGCAGGTATTAAACTTATCAATAGTTTCCGTTTTAAAATATCGTTTACCTCCATAAAAACCTTTCTGCAAATACATCTGCATTATTTTTGCCACATCATTAGCATTACTGAACAATCCTGCATGACCACCAACTCCATTTTGCATGGCGGCTCCCATATCATGAACAAATCCGTGAACTTTCTCATATCTAAAATACGTATCCTCTTCAGTTGGTACAATTTGAGAATCACTAAATATTCCTGATGGATTATAGGATGTAAAATTTGCACCAAGTGATGAATAAAAATGTTGCTGCACTAGCTTGTCCAAAGTTTGGTCGTAATGGTCTTCAATTAATTTCTTTAAAACGTAAAATGGTAAATCACTATAACGATAGGTCAATTTACTCAATAACTCACTATCCTTGACTAGGTTTTGAATAGTATCTTTATAATCAGACCTTAAATACATGGATTTAGACACCTTAATATTAAAGTCCTTTGAATATTTTTTTCTGTAATATTTTGAGTCCGGAAAACTGGAATTAGGATCTAAAGTTTTCAAATAATAAGGAATCCAGGGTTTTAGTCTTGCATAATGGGATAACATTTGTTTAATAGTTATATCATCTTTATTGGATCGTTTGTATTCTGGTAGTATGTCACCCAATTTACTATCCAAGTTAACTATACCTTTTTCCTCTAGTTCCATTAATAAAGGCAGACTAGCCAAAATTTTAGTAAGAGAAGCAACATCATAAATATCATTAGATTTCACTGTGGTTTTGCCATTATAGGTATGCTTGCCAAAGTTTTTATTATATATCACCTTTCCTTTTCTGGCAATTAATATTTGTAGCCCAGGGCTCATTAACGAATCGACTGTCAATTGCGCTATGGAATCTACGCTTTTTAGTTTATACGAACTCATCCCTACACTTTCGGGAAGTCCATAACTTAAATTTCCTAAAGGATTGGTTAAAAAACTTGTACCAACCTTAAACTCATTACCACAACTCACAGGAAGAACACCTTTTGCACTTATTGCTCCAAAGATCATTTGAGCTGATTTTTGTTGAGCGATTTCACTATTTTGATAACTAACAACAACCGACTCAAAATTTTCTGAAGCCTGAAGATCTAATAAGGCATAAGGTTTTACAAAAATATCTAGAATAACATTGTTTGTTCTTGCTATCTCATAAAGCCAAACCAGTTCCTTATCAGTGAACTTATAATCCTTCCATGGATTTTCATTTGATCTGTGAAACCCTACAATAACAGTGTTGTAGGATTTTAACTTTAGAATTAATTCATCCAACTTGTCAGCCTTAACTACATGAATTTTAGCATATTTTTTTAGTTCGTTCAAAAATACAGAACCATCATCATCACCCATTTTAACATAAGCAATTTGTTTAGTATCTAGATCTTTTAGTGGAAGAACCTCATTTTTATTTTTCGCCAAAGTAATTGCATTTTCCATCAACTCTTCATAGAGTAGATCATCCTGTAAACGGTTAAGGTCATTTACCAAATTAAATGTCTCAACAGGTTTATAGTGGTCCAATCCAACTTTGTATTTAGCCGCCAATATTTTTTTTACTGAATGTGATAATCGTTCTTCAGTAATGAATCTGCTATAATATGCTTCACTAATTTTAGCTATTGCCATTGGAACATCTTCCGAAATAAGAAGCACATCATTACCTGCCCAAAAGGCCGCAAGATCAATATCTCCTGGGGATTTAAAATTGGAAGCGCCTTTCATATTTAAAGCATCGGTAAATATCAAACCTTGAAAACCAAGAGTTTGCTTAAGAATACCACTAATGATATATTTTGAAATAGATGAAGGGAAGTTAGGTCTGTTTTCTAAACTCGGTACATTTAAATGTGCCACCATAACACTTTCTAGATTATTCTTGATAAGTTGTTTGTATGGAAACAATTCTACATTATCTATTCTTTCCGCTGAAAAACCGATAGTTGGTAATGTTTTATGCGAATCTGTCTCGGTGTCGCCATGTCCTGGGAAATGTTTCGCGTTCGCCAGTACACCTGCATTTTGCATACCTTTCATAAAAGCCAGGGACTTTAGCGTTACATTTATTTTGTCTTCCCCAAATGATCTGTTCCCTATAATAGGATTGTTAGGATTCGTATTAATATCAACAACGGGAGCGAAGTTTATATGGACTCCTAATCGTTTACAGTGTTCGCCAATATGCCTTCCTGTTCTTTCAACTAAACTTAAATCACTAATTGCTCCCAACGTCATGTTCCATGGAAAAGAATAAGTTGAGTCCAATCGCATGCCGAGACCCCATTCAGCATCCATACCAATAAGTAATGGTATTTTGCTCATGGCTTGAAATTCGTTATTTAATTTAGCTTGCCTAATAGGGCCACCTTTTGAAAAGATAACACCTCCAATTTTATTGTCTTCAATAAGTTTTTTTACTTTATCTATCTTTTCTTTCGGGTCGCTTGAAAATACATCAACCATAAAAAGCTGACCTATTTTTTCTGGCAAAGACATGTTTTGATATACACTATCAATCCATCTGGTTTGAGCTACCGAATCCTTTTTTTCTAACGGATTACCAATCTGACCAAATGATAAGGTTGAAATAAAAAAGATTAATAAAATGGTAAATATTTGACGCATAAAGTTGTTTTAATTCTAATAACAAAAAACTATGCCAAATTACTATTTTTAAAAGGAAGAATAAAATGCTTTAAGATAGTTTTTAAAAAAAGGTTGTGATAAACTAATCCATAATAAATTTAAAACCAGCAGCAAAGTAATTAGCCTTTAATCCAGTATTGCGCTGATAGTTATTATACTTTAGATCTATACTTTTTAAACCAAGTTTCCAAATATGTGCTTTTGCAAAAATATCTGTATACGTTATACCAAATCCATATTGATTGGCATTGAATTTTGATAAATCATAATCCGAAGTATAAAACTCACTTGTAGATAAATGCTCATCAAATCCAGCAAAGTAATCCGCTTCTGTTTGATTGTAGTACCTAAATGAAGGGTAAATTGTAAACTTTGGTGACAATTTGATTGGTAATTCCACACTTGCTGTGTGTGAATTAATTCCCCAATCATCCATATAATATCGATAATAAGTTCTTAAAGCAAAGGTTTCATTTAAATAATAATTAAAGCGTAAACCAATAGGGATTTTAAATCTGTTATCAGGTAATCTTTCTATATCATCTGCTAACTGAAATACATCAGTATTACTTGAAGACGTATAATTATCAATGCTATCTCCATTACCAATAAAGTAATTATCAACATCGGTAAAATAAACGCGTTGCATAGGATTTGCTAACCAACCTTGTTGTTTAACAATATCAAAAAACAAAGAGAATTGTGCATTTTTACTTATTATTTGTGCGAAGTTAAAGGATACAGAATACGTGTTTCTTCCTTTATCTTTTATGAGATCAAATCCGTTAACTGGACTCCAAACATCACCCACAAAACCAGGATCATTGACAACAAAGGCATCTTGATTTATTATATTAACTCCTTCAAAAAAACCATCATTTAAGTCACCATCTACTTCCAAATATGAATCCAACTCAGTAGGATATTTTGGACTCCAAGTATCTAAATAAACTTTTGCATGAACGCCAACTTCCGTATTTTTTTCATTGAATAATTTGCTAAATCCACCTCCAAAACCAATGGATGTATAATCGTATTCGGTAGCAAAGGATACATTTGCATTCCAAATGTTGTTTCTGTCATCAGAACTATGTGAGTAATCTACATTAACACTTCCCCAAGTATCTTGACGGGAAGCTCCAGAAGATTCAACCCAAGGACTTCCTGTAACATCTCCTGAAGCAGCTATTCTATCGTCGTCATCATCATCATCATCATCATCTTCTCCTGCTGACGCACCAGAACTATCAAAAGGATTTAAATTACTTGAAGATGCAGAAGTATATGTCGAAATTCCAGCATCAATAGTTAATATATCATCATCATTTAAAGGCATGCTAACAACAATTGTTGGTGTTAAATCGGTTAGCTTTTCTGTTCCAATTCCACCTGTTACTGCTGCATTATCACCATCTTGCGAATAATAACTAATTAAAAAATCTACTTCTGTAGTTTCTAAAACCCGTTTTTTATAACCTAAAGCTGGGTCTTGTTGTGCAAATGAATTAATTGCAAATAGAACTGTTATAAGTAATATGGTTTTCTTCATAGCGATTAGTTACATCCACAGCCTCCACCTGCTTTTCCTCCATTAGCTCCAGCCGCAGCCTCTCTGTAAACCTGAAAACTTGTTTCGAATCTATCAACCTTTTTTTGTGTTAAAGCCATATCTGGATCGTTGATATTTATTTTCTCATACTCTTTTACAACAGTACAAGAGCTAAATGCTGCAACAAGCAACATAATAATCGCTGTCCTTTTTATCATTATTTTGGTGGTTTTAATTCAATGTTTTTTGATGTTAACACTTTGTTATCTGCATTTACAATAATACATTCTACTCCTTTTAGCTGGTTAATAAAATCTAATCCTGTTTCTACTCCCATTACGAACACTGAAGTTGCCAAAGCATCGGCTAATTCTGCTGATTTTGTAAGAATTGAGACACTTAAAATACCTTTGATTGGATATCCGGTTCGTGGATCTATTATATGTGAGTATAACTCACCGTTAAGCTTTACATATTTTTCATAATTGCCTGAAGTTACTACTGCACTGTTTTCTACTGGTAACCAGGAAAATACTTTTTCCTTATTTAAAGGATTTACAATGGCAACCATCCAATCTTTTCCATCTGGTTGCTTCCCCCAAGCATTCAAATCACCTGAAGCATTTATGATTCCTGCTTTTACGCCTTTATTCTGCAATAATTCTTTAGCTCTATCCGCGGCATATCCTTTCCCAATACCACCAAAACCAATTTTCATTTTTTTTAATTTTAGAAAAACAGATTGATCCTTTTCATCTAAAATTATATTTGAATACCCAACTCTTTCAACAGATCTTATAATGGATTCTTCAGATGGCATTTCGGTCATACTTCCATCAAACTTCCAAATTCTATCCATAGATGCATAACTAATATCAAATGCACCTAGGGTTAATTTTGATATTCTTAATGACCGTTGTATCAACTGAAATAGCTCTTTATCGACTTTTACTGAAGAAATTCCGGCTTTTCTATTAATCAAAGAGGTTTGAGAATTAATATCCCAAGAAGAAATCAACTTTTCAATTCGTTTGATCTCATTGGTCGCTAAATTAATATATTCATTACCCTTTGTCTCATTTTCTGCCACAACAGAAATATCGAAGCGGCTTCCCATTAGTTTAAGTGTTTGCTTATAAACATTTTGAGAATTGGAAATCGTGGTAATTAATACAAATAAGATGCTTACGGCTGTTCTCAAATTATCCGATTAAAAAGAAGTTAATTTTTTAAAATATTGACTTGGAGTTGTCTTTTCATAGCCTAATTTACCCAGCACTTTGCCATTTTCATCCAAAACCACAACTAATGGAAAATAACCATTTGGATTGTATAATTCGGCTAATTCTTTATTCTGAATTTGTTGTTCTTCAGATAGCTGATTCTGCTTTCTACGAGGAAAATCAGCCTTTAGCATTACAAAATGGTCTTTATTTAGTTTTTGAAACTCGTTTGTGCTCCAAATTTCCTTTTCAAGTTTTATACAGGGTGCACACCAATCAGAACCTTGAAAAACCAGAACTATATTTTGGTTGTTATTGTTAGCCATTTTCTTGGCTTCATCAAAATCAGTTGACCAATCTTGTGCAAATGTTTGAAATGAAAATGCAAAGGCAAGAATTAAGAAAAATTTGAATTTCATCTGTTATATTTAATATTAAACAGGTTTATAACGATAATTCCTACCCGAAATTATAAAGAAATTACTTAAATGTTTGTTAATTTAAAAACCTATTGTGCCAGCTTTCACTGGCTGGAACTTCCCAATTTTCTTTGAACTCTGCAATATTGGTTACAAGATTATTGAAAACAATAGTGTTTTTAGAAACTGCCTTTTCTTTAGCCATCTTTCTAAAGTCAGTTAATGGCTTATACGCAACAAAATCTCCTTGTTTGTAGGATACATTCATTTTATCTAAAAGATCTACTTGATAGTCTTTCTCTAATTGTTGAATAAAACTCACGGAATCATCTATAGAACAGCCAGTTGCAGCATTGAGTTCTTGATCTAAAGCCAAAACTATAAATCGTTTGTACTTGATCTTATATCCAGCCTGAAGACCCTTTCCATGCGATGACCAATTTTCAACGAAAGTATCTAGTTTAGATTTGATTTCTTCTAATTCACTAGCTGAAAAAGAACGATTTGCTTGATATATCCAAACTCTTGAAGTTTCTGGTAATGTGTTAAAATCTACTAACATTTATAAATCTTGTGCGTTTGCAATTAATTCAGCTATATCCATAACTTTCACTGAATCTTCTTTTTCTTTAATTTTTACACCATCTGTCATCATAGTGTTACAAAACGGACAACCTGCTGCGATTATTTCTGGTTTAGTTTCTAATGCCTGTTCTGTTCGTTCTACATTAACCTCTTTATCTCCTTTTTCAGAATCTTTGAACATTTGGGCACCACCTGCTCCGCAACATAATCCATCTTTTTTGCAATTTTTCATTTCAACTAATTCGGCTTCCAATTTTCTTATTAGCTCTCTTGGCGCTTCATATACATTATTTGCCCTTCCTAAATAACATGGATCATGGAAAGTAATGCGTTTTCCTTTAAATTGGCCACCTTCAATCGTCAATCTACCTTCTTCTAATAAACTATTCAAAAATTGTGTGTGATGAACGACTTCATAATTACCTCCTAATTCAGGATATTCATTTTTTAAGGTATTAAAACAATGTGGACAAGCAGTCACTATTTTTTTAATCTCATAGGCATTCATGATCTCAATATTAGTTACAGCTTGCATTTGGAATAAAAACTCATTTCCTGCTCTCTTTGCCGGATCTCCTGTACAACTCTCTTCGGTACCAAGTACAGCAAATTCTACATTTGCTTTGTTAAGAAGTTTAACGAATGCTTTCGTAATCTTTTTAGCTCTGTCATCAAAACTTCCAGCACAACCCACCCAAAAAAGTACTTCAGGTTGTTTTCCTTGAGCCATGAATTCTGCCATTGTTGGCACTTTTAATTGTTCACTCATAATACTTTGTTTAATTCAAAGTTGGTTCTGCACATATTATTCTATTCATTTTTCCAGTTCAGCCTATCCATTTGGTTATAAGGCCAAGGTGCTCCATTATTTTCAATATTCGTCATCATATTATTCAATTCTGTTGGAGCAGCAGACTGTTCCATAACCAAATAGCGACGCATTTCCAATATAATTGATAGTGGATTGATACTAACAGGACACGCTTCAACGCAGGCATTACAGGATGTGCAAGCCCATAGTTCCTCTTTAGAAATGTAATTGTCTAGCAGCTGTTTTCCATCCTCTTTAAACTCACCTTTATTAGCATCTATATTTTTACCAACTTCTTCTAACCTGTCTCTAGTATCCATCATGATCTTACGCGGAGACAGTTTTTTACCTGTTTGATTAGCTGGACACTCACTTGTGCATCGCCCACATTCTGTACACGTATAAGCACTTAATAATTGAACCCAGTTTAAGTCTTGAACGTCACTCGCACCAAATTTGGCTGGAACTTCATTAGCGTCACCTTCAGTAGGTGCAGCAAAAGGATCAACATTGGGATCCATCATAAGTTTAACTTCCTTCGTGACCGATTCCAGATTATCCAATTGTCCTTGTGGTTTTATACTGGCATAAAATGTATTCGGAAATGCTAATAGAATATGTAAGTGTTTTGAAAAATATAAATAATTAAGGAAAATTAAAATTCCTACAATGTGAATCCACCATGCAACTCTCTCAATAATATGAATACTGCTCTCTGATAATCCATTAAACCAAGGTGCAATAAATTGACTAATAATATTACCTGAATCCATTTGCTGGAAAGAAGTATCAGTTGCATTCATAATGAGGAAAAGCGACATCAAAACCATTTCGAAATACAGAATGTTTAAGGCATCATTTTTTGGCCATTTAGTCATTTCTTTATTCCAGAAACGAGGAATTCTTATAACCATTCTTCTAATCCAAAAAACAGTAACTGCAATTAATACTAAAACTGCTAAAATCTCAAAAGAACCAATCAAGATGCCATACAAATTTCCAACACCAGAAAATATTCTATGCGTACTGAATAAGCCATCGATTATTATTTCAAGGACTTCGATATTAATAATTATAAAACCAACGTAAACAATAAAATGCAATATACCAGCAATTGGTCGACGTGACATTTTACTTTGCCCAAGAGCAATCATTGCCATATTTTTCCATCGTTGCAATGGATTGTCACTAACATCAACATCTTTTCCCAGTTTAATATTTCGCTTTAATTTATTTACATTTCGTGTAAAATATCCTATACCTATTAAAAGTATGATTGCAAAGAGTATGTTAGGAATAAAACTCATCTTTATTAATTCTGATTAATTTTCGCTGTATGGAATTTCCTTTTTAGATAGAACTCTGAAATAACGTTTAGGATGTAATTTAATATCTTTTAAAAGTTCTTCCAATTCCTTGGTAGCTCCTTCTAAATTGTTATAAAGTCCTTCATCTTTCATTAACTTACCCATTGATCCTTCACCATTTTCAATTTTAATTAAAATCTTGTTAAAATTTGAAATAGTGGATTGTAGATTGCTAATGGTTTCAGATAAATCAGATTCAGCAATAGAATCTGTTATTTTTGATAGATTATCAGAAATGTTTTCAATGTTATTCAAGGTAGACTTTAAACTTTCTTGATTTTCTGTAACCAACTGATTCAATGATTCTGAAGTAGATTTAAAAGATGATATGGTAGTATTTAATTGAGCTATACTACTTTTTAGGTTATTCTTTGTGCTGTCGTCAAAAATACTGTTCAAATTCACAAGAAGTGAATCGGCACTCACAAACGTAGTTTCTAACTTTTCCTGCAACGGTGTCAATCTTTGATTTACCAGTTCAGTTAATCCAGCCTTAATTGTTCCTTTTAAATAAGTTCCTTTTGTCGCGTTTTCAGCATTGTCAAATGCCGGAATAATAGCAATGGCTTTACCACCTATGAGTCCAGCTTCATAGAGCTGTGCATGGCTATTTTTAGAAAATTCAAATTCTTCTTCAACAACTAATTTTACCAATAGCTTTCCAGTACCATCTTCAGTAAAACTTATATCTTGAACTTTACCAACATTTAATCCATTAATTGTAACGGGAGTTGAAGGAGTAAGTCCTTCAACATTTTCGTAAATTGTATAAAAAGTTCTGGAGGAATCTAGTATATCGTTTCCCTTTAAAAAATTAAAAAGGTAGATAAATAGTAATATACCCGAAATTACTAATATGGCGGTTTTAACTTCCCTGGTTATCTTCAAGATTATTCAGATTTTATGAATCACAAAATTAGTAATTAATATAAGAAATACTAAACTAATTAACAGGAGTTTTGAGGGCTATTGAGAGTGAAATTCTTTTTCCCTTTTTATATGCTACAATAAAACAGGATTTAAATCCTTTTTCTCTTGCTTCAGATTTTAATTTTTGTATTTCACTATAATTTGAGGTAGATCCATAGAAGTATTTAAAAACACTGCCACTTTTTTCTCTTAAAATATTTTCTAAACCCATAAAATTGTATGGTTTGGTTTCTAATTTATTGGAACTAGCAGCAATCTGGACTTTAAAATTTATTTCATTATAAATCAGATCATCATTTTCTACATCTTGAAAGTCAATTTCTATATTTTCACCCACATTTTGATCTAAATTTGCTTTATACAATAAAATTGCCTCTGTTATGGCATGGGACATTTGCTTTTGCCCTTTTGATGAATTAAGGAATGTACCTTCTTTTTTATAGGTTAGAAATCCAGTCTCAATTAATACACTAGGCATATATGTATTGTGTAGAACCCAAAAACCTGCCTGCTTCACTCCTCTTGTATTTCGATTTAATTTTTTATTAAAATTTTCTTCTACAAAACTAGCCAGTTGAATACTTTGGTCTAAATAATCTTCCTGAACTAATTTTAATCCTATTAGAGATTCCGGTGAATTTGGATCAAATCCTTCATAGTGAAAGTCGTAATTTTCTTCAAGAAAAATAACTTCATTTTCTTTTTTTGCAATTTCAAAATTTCGTTGGTTGGCATGTAAACCTAGCACAAATGTCTCTGTTCCATTTGCTTTAGAATTATGAGCATTGCAATGAATTGACACAAACAAATCGGCGTCTGCCTTGTTGGCTATTTTGGCTCGTTCGTGCAATTCCAAGAACTTATCAGATTTTCGCGTATATATGACTTTAATATCTTCATTTTTCTCTAGTTCTTTTCCTACTGCCAGAACTATTTTTAAAGCAATATCCTTTTCTTTAAATCCACTACCCAAATTACCAGGATCTTTACCACCATGACCTGCATCCAGAACAACTATAAATTTATCTTTAAAATCAATTGAATTGAAGGTCTTAAATGAGAATAATGTTAATAAAGTTATAAATAATACGAAATGTAGATACTTCCTCGTTTTCATAGATAAAAAAGGCAATTAACTTGCCAAGTTATTTTATTTTATTTTTTTCAATTTAAAAACTATTGATAAAAAATATATGTAATTTTGACATTTCAAAAACCGAGCCATACTTTTACAAAAATACATTAAAAGCATTGCAGACAAAGACCTTTAAAATACTTTTTGCTTTAAGTTTTACATTGCTTATCAACACTATTGGCTATTCTCAAGACTTACCCAAAAGGAGTGGTGAAATCAAACCTACTGAATTAAACGAAAAAAATTCACTTAATATTTCACTAGATACCATTGTAAAGTTAACATCGACAAAAGAGGTGGATAGTGTAAAACAAGATTCTGTTAAACCAAAACCTGAATTTTTAACAGGTAAGCTTAAGTATAAGGCTACGGACTATGTGTCTATAAATCAAAAAGAGGAGAAAATCTATTTATATAATGAAGCTGAAGTGTATTATGAGGACATGGAAATAACAGCTGGAATAATTATAATAGATTACAAAAAAAATGAGGTGTATGCTGGTCGACTAAAGGATACATTAGGGGAATATTCTCAACATCCCGTTTTTAAACAAGGTGATAATTTAGTAGAGCCCGATTCCATCAGATTTAATTTTGATACTGAAAAAGCTTTGATATTTAATTCAAAGACCGAGCAAAGTGGTTTTAACATCTTGGGAGAACGAACTAAAAAAGAAAATGATTCGGTCGTTTTCTTATCTAAAGCTCGATTCACAACCTCTAAAGATCCAGAAAATCCGGAATATTATTTTCAATCCAACAAGATAAAATTTGTTCCTAAAAGAAAAATTGTTGTGGGTCCAACCAATATGGTTATTGCAGATGTACCAACACCAATTGGATTACCTTTTGGATATTTTCCGCTAACCGAAAAACAAACTTCCGGATTGATCATACCTACTTTTGGAGAACAAAGCTCCAGAGGTTATTTTCTACAGAATGGTGGATATTATTTTGCTATAAGTGACTATGCTGATTTAGCGGTTCTTGGAGATTATTATACAAATGGGAGCTATGGATTTAGACTAGAATCTAGTTATGCTTACCGATATAAATTCTCCGGAAATTTAAGCTTTAGATATGAAAATCTAATAACCAGTGAACGTGGTTTCCCAGATTACGCTAAAAGTACTATTTATAATTTTCGTTGGTCACATAGTAAGGATGCAAAAGCAAATCCAAATTCCCGATTTTCGGCATCAGTAAATTTAGGAAGTAGCAGTTATTATCGGCAATCTGTTAATCAGTTAAATGTTGCTAACCAATTAAATAATACTTTGGCTTCATCAGTATCTTATTCCAAAACATTTCAGGGAGAGCCACAAGTCAATATGAGTGCAACAGTTACTCATTCACAAAACACAAATACTGAGTCTATCGATATGACTTTACCAACTTTTCAAGGAAGTATGAGTCGAGTTTTTCCTTTAGCCCCAAAAACGGGTGCAAAAAAGGGTGTATTTCAGAATATAAACTTTCAATATAATTTAAGGGCTGAAAATAGAATTCAAACAACGGACTCTCTATTCTTTAAAAAGGAAATGTTTGACCAAGCTAAAAATGGGGTTCAACATAGCATTCCGATAAGTACTAATTTCAAGTTGTTTAAATACTTAAGTATGAGTGCGAGTACAAACTATGAAGAAGTTTGGACCTTTAAAACTTTGAATAAATCATATGACCCAATTCTGGACGAAGTTGTAGAAACGGAAGTCAAAGGATTTGATGCTTATAGAACTTATAACTTTAGTACTAGTTTGGGTACAACAATTTACGGAATGTTCAATTTTAAAAAAGAAGGTAAAGATCCAAAAATTCAGGCTATAAGACACGTTATGAGGCCTTCAATTAGTTATAGTATTAATCCATCATTTGATCAGTATTACGAGAACTATGAAATTGCAACCGCAGATGGAACAACGGTAGAAGAGTACTCTAGATTTGAAGATGCTATTTTTGGAGCTCCAAGTAACAGATACTCCAGCAGCATTGGATTAAGCCTAAGCAACAATTTTGAAGGGAAAGTCCGCTCAAAAGATACTACAGCAACCGAACCTAAAAAGGTTATACTATTAAACAACTTGAATTTTTCTACTAATTATAATATGGCAGCAGATTCATTAAGGTTAAGCCCTGTAAGAATGACTGGAGGTACTCAATTTTTTGACAATAAACTTGGGATTAATTTTAATGCAACATTAGATCCTTATGCCTTAAATAGTGATAATCAAAGAATTAATACACTTAATATAAATAATGGAGGTAGTCTATTCCGGCTTGTGAATGCGAATATTTCTATGAATTATTCGTTAACCAGTGACTCATTTGACTCAAGTAAAAATGAAGCAAGTCAAACAGAATCAGCAAGAAGTGGTGGAGCTATGGATGATCTGTTTGGTAGAGCGCAGGATTTTAGCGATAAAAGATATTCCGATGACGATAAAGATGAGGAAGAAGAAGCAAGTGAATTATATAGCTATAAAATTCCCTGGAATGTTAGGTTTGCTTATACGGTAAATTATAATAATTCAGTAAGACAAAGTGAAATATCAGCTCATTCCTTAATGTTTACAGGAGATGTGGAATTGTCCTCACGATGGAGTGTTGGTGCATCTTCGGGCTATGACCTCAAGAATAATGGTTTTACTTATACACAGTTGCGTTTTGAACGTGACCTATTGAGTTGGCGAATGAATTTTAGCTATCAATTACCCGCATCTAATAGCAGCAGTGCTACATCATGGTACTTTTTTATAGGAATCAAATCAAGTGTATTGAGCGATATTAAACACGAACAGCGTAAACAACCAGACCAACAATTATAAAAATTATGAAAACAATCATAAAAACAACTAAAGCTCCTGCTCCTATTGGACCATATAACCAAGCTGTTTTATCTGGTGATACACTTTATACCTCTGGACAAATTGCAATTGATCCTGAAACTGGAAATTTGGAAATTAGTGACATTAAAACTGAGACGAAGTTAGTCATGGAAAATTTGAAAGCAGTTTTAAAATCAGCTGATATGAATTTTGAAAATGTGATTAAAACGTCCATATTTATAAGTGATATGAATAACTTCTCTTTAATAAATGACGTATACGCTCAATATTTTGATAACGAAACAGCTCCAGCAAGAGAAACAGTTGAGGTGTCTAACCTTCCTAAATATGTTAATGTTGAGATTAGTTTAATCGCTAAAAAATAGTTTATACTCTATCAACAGTTGTTGACAAAAATAATTGCCATTTCTAGTTTTATTAGCCTGTATTAATTTTGTAAATCTTATTTTTGATAGTAACCAAAATGCTATTGATTATGAGAATTGAGAACGATCTGAAATTAGGATTTAAAGATGTTATGTTCAGACCTAAAAGGTCTACACTTAAAAGTAGATCGAAGGTAAATTTAACAAGAAAATTTAAATTTTTTCACAGTAAAAATGAATGGTCGGGAGTTCCTATCATGGCTGCAAACATGGATACTGTTGGTACATTTGAAATGGCCCTAACATTATTTGAAAAACAAATATTTACAGCTATTCATAAACATTATACGTTGAATCAATGGGATTCTTTTTTGAAGGATGCTCCTGCAGGTATTGAGAACTATATCGCGGTTAGCTCAGGAACTGGTAAACGAGATGCCGATAAGCTTGAACTAATCTTAAAAAAACATCCCAAATTACAATTTATTTGTATTGATGTGGCTAATGGCTATTCAGAACATTTTGTAAATTTTGTACAACAAACCAGAGAATCTAACCCAAGCAAAGTAATAATTGCTGGGAATGTGGTAACGGGAGAAATGGTAGAGGAATTATTGCTTTCTGGTGCAAATATTATAAAAGTGGGTATAGGTCCGGGATCTGTTTGTACTACGCGTTTAAAAACAGGTGTTGGATATCCTCAACTATCTGCAATAATAGAATGTGCTGATGCAGCCCATGGATTAGGTGGACAAATTATAAGTGATGGCGGTTGTGTGACACCTGGTGATGTCGCTAAAGCCTTTGGCGCTGGTGCAGATTTTGTGATGTTAGGTGGCATGCTTGCAGGTCATGAAGAAAGTGGTGGAAAATTGGTTGAAAAAAATGGAGAACAGTTTAAAGAGTTTTATGGAATGAGTTCTGCTATTGCTATGACCAAGCATGTAGGAGGAATTGCTGAATATAGGGCAAGTGAAGGTAAAATGGTTAAAGTAAAATATAGAGGTCCTGTAGAGAATACAATTAATGACATTCTGGGTGGGATTCGTAGTACATGTACTTATGTAGGAGCTTCTAGATTAAAAGAGTTAACAAAGCGCACTACGTTTATAAGAGTCTCTGAACAAGAAAATACGGTTTACACAGAAAAACTAATTGACTCTTGAAACAATATATTTAGTTCAATCCAAATAAAAACCATGGTCTTTTGGTAAGCCCAATTTGTTGATAAACACATTCCAACGAGCATCGTTATGCATAGGTTTAAATGCTGGATATGATAATGCTTCTATTAACACTGGATCTTTAATTTCTAACGCTCGATTTAACCAAATAAAAGAAGCATCATAATTACCACGAAAAGCATATAAATCTGCAGTGTTTGCTGGATCAGATTTGCTATATTTTTCAATGAACTCTTTAAATATGATATCAGTCTCCTTTTCACCTCCTAGTGCAAATTGAATAAAATTCATACCATACAAACTAAAAAACTCATGAGTCTCTTTTTTAAATTCTATCAATGCCTCTTCTATGTTTCCTTGTGCTAATAACACTTTCCCTTTCATATAATGTAGAATTTGTGTGTTAGGATAATACAAGGAAAAGGTATTAAAAGCTTCCATAGCTTCATCTAGACGATTCATCCTATAACAAGCAAAACCTAAATTGAAATAATTAGTATAAACTAACGGATCTAATTTAATTGCAGTTTTAAGTAATTCTATAGATTTTTCAATATCACCATAGGTCATCAAAGCAGCTGTTCCTACTAAGACGGCATTGTTAGGCTCTAATTCAAGGGCTTTATTTAAATTTTTTTTCGAGTCATCAAAATTCCAAGTTTTATTTTGCAAACTTGCAAGCGTAGCAAAAGCATCTGCAGAATTAGAATCTAATTCTAAAGCTTTTTCAACTGCTTTTATCCCTTTCAAAATACTTTCTTGATTCTCTCCAATACTAAAATTATATGATCCTGTATCATATATACTTGCAAGCAAATCCCAAGAATTAGAATAACTCGAATCGATAGCTATAGACTTTTTTATTATCTCTTCAGCTAAAATGTAGCTTTCTTTGGTGTTTTGATGTATTAAATGTCTTGCTTGCAGATACAAATTGTAAGCTTCAGTATTAGGTGGATTTAGCCGCTTTAACTTACCCATTAGAGATAGTTCTAGTTGACTACTAACCTCTTCAGCAATTTCATTTTGAATTTTAAAAATACTATCTAAATTTCGATCGTAAGTTTTTGACCACTCGTGAGATCCGTCGCTTGTATTAATTAATTGTGCCGTTATTCGAACTGTATTTCCAGATTTTCTAATACTCCCTTCTAAAATATGAGAAACATTCAACTCTGTACCTATTTCAGTAGATGTTTTATTTTTGTCCTTATATGAAAAAGATGACGTACGACTGATAACTTTAAGCTTTGGAATTCTAACTAAAATATTCAATAGTTCTTCACTAATACCATCAGAGAAATATTCTTGGTCGCTTTCAGGGCTCATATCGGCAAATGCTAAAACTGCAATACCTTTTTCTCCATACTCAAAAACTTGAACAGGTTTATTAGAAAAGCGATCTATCACAAGAATTATTACCACTAGACTCAATGCAGAAATAATTACCTTATTAATTCTTGATCCTGTTTTGGACATCATAGAAGTTTCAGGTTCAATATCGACAGTTTTTTTTATTCCGCCTGGAGTGAATTCATAAATCCATGAAAACGAAATCCAAAGAGGGAAACCAATTAGTAAAAATATAAGTGCTGTTTTAAACACATATGGAGGAGCCTGAAAGGTTGGAAGAATAATTGATAGAACTTGCACAATTAACCATGCTACAACTAAATACGCTAATGCTGATTTAATAACGTTACGCCGTTTGAGTTCAGCAAAGTAATTTTTAAAATTCATCAAGGTACAATGGTTAGCTAGAGCAATTTAGTTTTTTTTTACGATATAAAAAGCACTATTATCATAATGCCTTGACCTATAGAGGTCTATTTATTTAGTATTTCAATAATGAGATTGTATGAATGTCGGTAGATTTGATCTTTGGATTAATTCCGAATTCGGCGATTTCGTCCATCAGTTTTCTTAATTCACTCAATGTTTTTCTGAAATGTGTTACATTATTTTTATATGTAACGTTTTAATACTGAA
>CAYTSL010000011.1:0-17746 GCA_964440415.1 uncultured Flavobacteriaceae bacterium | reverse complement strand
ATAGGACAAGGTTACTTCCACAAATGACCCAACCGCTCATGCAGAAATTGTTGCCATAAAAAAAGCTTGTAAAAAGTTAAATTCATTTCAATTAGAAGATTGTATAATTTACACATCCTGTGAACCTTGTCCTATGTGTTTGGGAGCCATTTATTGGGCAAGACCAAAAAAGGTATTCTATGCATGTAATAGAGATGATGCATCAGTTATAGATTTTGATGATCAGTTTATTTACGATGAATTAAAAAAACAGATAAACGATAGACAAATTGAATTTAATAATATTATGAGGGAAGATGGTTTAAAGGTTTTTAAAAATTGGAATGATAAACCCGATAAGATTAAATACTAAATTACCTATATAAAAAAACCAGCTAATTGCTGGTTTTTTTATTATTATCATTTAATAAATTAAGCTTTTTGGTTAATTACTAATCTAAATCCTTCACCATGAATATTCAAAATCTCAACATTTTCGTCTAGCTTCAAATATTTACGCAATTTAGCAATATATACATCCATACTTCTTGAAGTAAAATAGTTGTCATCCCTCCAAATCTTTGTTAAAGCCAATTCACGTGGCATTAAATCATTTTCATGTAACGCTAGTAGTCTTAATAATTCATTTTCCTTTGGAGATAATTTTATTTGCTTACCACCATTATAACTCAAAAACCGAAGTTTAGAGTTTAGATCGAATCCACCAATTTTAAATTCAAATTGTTTACTATCCGTAACACCATCTGAAGATTTACGCTGCATGATCGCCTTTATTTTCATCAATAACACTTCACTATCAAAGGGTTTGTTCAAATAATCATCTGCGCCTACTTTGTACCCTTTTAGCACATCTTCTTTCATAGCCTTTGCTGTTAAGAAGATGATAGGAACATCTTTATTTTTTTCACGAATTTCCTTTGCTAAAGTAAAACCGTCTTTATAAGGCATCATTACATCCAGTATACATAGATCGTAATCATCTTTTTTAAATTTTTCAAATCCTTCCATACCATTTTTAGCTAGAACAACATCATAGTTATTCATAGATAAATAGTCTTTTAAAACAGTTCCAAAATTTGGATCGTCTTCTACTAATAATATTTTCTTCTTTTGTTCTTCCATATCCTTATGATATTAATGGTAATTTTATTATAAAGGTACTACCTTTTCCTTTTTCACTTACTACCGCAATATGACCTTGATGGTCTTCTACAATTCTCTTTACATATGCCAAACCTAAACCATGTCCTTTAACATTATGGATGTCTCCAGTATGCTCTCTATAAAACTTTTCAAATACTTTTTTTTGAGCTATTTTACTCATTCCACTTCCTTTATCACTAACTTTTAGAATAATATTGTTACCAATATTTTCTGTGTGAATTTTAATTTTAGGTTCTTCAGGCGAATATTTCACTGCATTATCGAAAATATTGACAATTACATTTGTAAAGTGACTTTCATTTGCCAATACAGAAGTTTGCTCTGCATTCAATTCTTTTTTAATATACCCTTTTCTATTATCAACAATCAACTCAACATGTGCAATGGCATCTTCAATTAAGTCGTGTATGTCCACCCTATCCTTACTTATATTTAATTCATTTTTTTCAAGTTTAGATATCCTCAACACATTTTCAACCTGAGTGTGCATACGCTTATTTTCATCTTTTATCATAGACAAATAACGAGTAACTTTCTCCTTATCGTCAATTATTTGAGGGTTTTTAATAGCATCTAAAGCCAAGTTAATAGTTGCAATAGGTGTTTTAAACTCATGAGTCATGTTATTTATAAAATCTGACTTTATTTGAGCAATCTTACGTTGTTTTATCAATTGATAAATAGCCGTTGTAAAAGCTACAAAAATGATAATTATAAAAAGAACTGACAAAACTGCCATTCCCAATATCGAAGATAAAATAAATTTCTTACGTTCTGGAAAATTCACGAACAAACTAAAATCACTTCGGTTATCATTATCAAGAAAAATTGGTGTTCCAAATGTTGAATCTTTTTTTAATTCAAAATTATCAGATTGCACTTTTGTTGCCAGATCTTTGCTGTAGATTGCAAATTCATAATTTAAATTTAAATTCTCTTGTTGAAGACGTAAATCAATTAATCTTCGAATTTCTTTTTCAGAGACCCTTTTATGAATTGGTTTCCTCTTTATTAAATCCCTATACGCCGTTTCAAATTGAGACTTTTCAACTTCTGATATCCTTCCAATATTTAATAGAGTTTTTATAGGATTCAAGTCTAAATCATTCTCCATGGCACTACCAGAAAAAATCTTGGTTTCCCGTCTATTTGTAAGTCGTTGCAGGGTTATACTATCTGTATCTAAACCTATGTCAAAGAGCGATGTTGAGAGTTTGAAATTTTCTTCTAATATCCCATTTCTATAAATAAGCGTTTCATTTAAACCTTCATCTTCTTGCTTTATAAATAATTCTCTTATTGCTACTGAATCTGCCTTTTCTGTATTACTTATCAGATTTTGATATCTGTAGTAATAATGTCTGGATTCCTTTTCTTCAATAGCTTTAGCAACAAAATCTAAAGCGTTTTTAACATTAAATGAAAACTGCTCTTCTTTGTTCTTTACTGTATTATTTATATAATATGCTTGAACAAAAATTATGCCTATTAGTGATAAGCTCATCAATAACACCAACAAGATGAATAACTTTTTGCTCATCATTCAAAATTAACATTTTAACATTTAGAATTCATACCATTTAACCTAACGTTAACAAAAACGTTAAATTATCAAATTAACTACTCAATTTTAGTAGTTTTCGATGAATGGAATAGACTTGTTTCTTTGTATTGTCTAAAGATTTATTTTGTATCACAAAATCTGAAAGTTTAACTTTTTTAGAATCATCCCATTGATTTTCCATTATATCTTTAATCTTTTGCTCCGAGGTATTATCCCTATGCAAAATTCTATTTATTCGTTCTTTTTCCTCGGCAACTACGGTAATTATGTAATCATAATTCTTATAGCTATTATTCTCAAATAGAATGGCAGCTTCCTTGATAACGTATGGACTATTTTGTTTATTTAACCATTTAATAAAATGTTTTCCAACTTTAGGATGAACTATAGCATTCATTTGCTGAAGTAGTTGTTTATCCTTAAAAATTCTTTCAGCAATAAATGGTCTATTTAATTCATTCTTTATATAAGCTCTTTCACCAAATATTGCCTTTATTTTTTTTTGAAGAACTTTAGACTTATTCATCAGCTTCTTTGCTTCAATATCAGCAAAATAAATAGGCACATTCAACTCCTTAAAAAAGTTTGCAATAGTGGTTTTTCCACTTCCTATACCTCCTGTAAGTCCTACTACAGTCATTCTGAGATTATAAATTCAATTCTTTTTTGATTCAATCTTACATTTTTAACATTTTCAGGGTGTTTCATCAATTCAGGTTCTAAATAGGTGCTGCCTTCAACTAAATTCTTGTAATCGCATTCAACTATAAACTCATTAATGTTAACTTCTTTATAAGTACTCAAACTTGTATAGTAAGATACTCCTATCATTTTTGGAAAATAGTTGATTTTTAATTCTTTAGGCACATTAATAATATCCACAGGAACTTGAATGGTCCCTTCAGTAAATTTATCCACTTTTCCTTTCACAATAATCTTCTTATGTGAATAGACTAAATTTTCCGAACTATCAGGCAATATAAGGTTCAAAGGAGTATCTATATTACTTTGCACTTCTTCTAAATTCAATAACTGAGTTTGAACAACACTTATTGAATCCAGTAAAATCTTAGGCCCTATAACTTTAATACTATCAGGAATCAATTGGTAATCTTCAGATATATCAAAACCTGGAACAAATGAAACTTCCTTATTAAACTCTACTGGAATTATTTTTACAGCGTTTGTATCATACCTAAATTCTATTGAATCCGGATTCACGGCAATAATCCTTACATTTTCTCCAAATTGAGCGTTTATATAAGCAAATCCTTTTCTATTGGTCCAAATATATTTTTTATTATGGTCATCAAGTTTAGATAAATCAACTTCAACAAATGGATTCGATAAATAATATCCTAAAAGTTTAAATCCATAAGTACTTAATGTAATATTTACCTTATGTGAGGTATCTTTCAAGATCACATAGTTTTCAACAGCATTTATTGGTTTAATCTGGAAAGTGATTGTCTTCGTATAATCTTTTGTTAGTTTCGTCAGAAGTAAAAATAAAAACGACAACAATAAAAAAAGTAAGAATACATTTATTCGCTTGCTCTTTACTGATTTAATTAATTTAGACCTAAAGAATTTTATCATATTATTTTAAAGAATAAAAAAGGAAAAACCTCTTCCGGTTTTCTTTGTAAAACATTAAGAATTATTGTTGACTTTATAAATCCAAAACCGTATCCAATAAATTGTACAATAGTCGTAATTATTGACATCAAGGCTACGATAAGGTTTCTATTTTTAAATAAAGATACCATAAATACCAACACAAAAAAGGTCATATATATCCAAATTAAATACCAATAACCAATCAAAACACCTATTATGGACAACAGCATTCCAAAGCTAAATAGAAATGGAAACCAATAGGAAATTTTCCTGCTTTCTGGATGCCATTTATTTAAAATAGGTCGTACCAATCCAAATTTATAAACTTGAGAATAGAATTTTGACCATGAAATTCTTCTCTTGTGATACACAATAGCCTTGGATATTAGTTTAGTTTTAAATCCTAATTTTTTTAGTCGTATAGACAAGTCTGGATCTTCTCCAGGATGAATAATTCCAAATCCACCTGAATTTATAAAAGCTTCCTTTGAAATACCCATGTTAAAACTTCTTGGCTCAAAGCTATTGACACTTTTTTTGCCTCCTCTAATTCCACCAGTTGTAATAAAAGAGGTCATAGAAAAATTGATCGCCTTTTGCAAATTTGAAAAAGATGCATGAGCTGCATCTGGACCACCATAACAATCAGAAAAGTCATTATCTAAACTCTTAAGAACATTTAATAAATAGTCAGTAGGTAATAAACAATCGGAATCAAGAATTATAAAGTAATTCCCCTTGGCACGTTTCATTCCAAAATTTCTGGAATCTCCAGGTCCTGAATTTTCTTTCAAAAAGTAACTGATATCCAAATCTGATAAAAAATTATCAACTACATGTTTGCAAGTAGTCGACGAACCATCTTCAACAATAACAATTTCATAAGGACTGCTTGATTTTAAATTTACAAAGCTTTGCAAAAGCTCTTGAATTTCTTCTGGCCTATCAAAAACAGGTATAATAAAGGATATGCTCAATTCCATTATCGCAAAGGTAAATAAACCACAAAACAAAAGCCACCAATTGGTAGCTTTTGAATCTTATCAAACTAATAATTAATTCTATACTTGCTCCTGAAGTTCTTCTATTTCAGTCAATTTATATAATTCCAGATCTTCCATATCAAAATAATTGATATAATCATATCTTTCCTGATTCTCAGACCTTGCCAAATTAATAAACAATTTTGCGGATTTTCTGAATTTTTCATCTCTTTGACTATTTAAAACTAACAAATAGCCCATTATAATGTTTCCAGCCATTTCAACCAATCTACGAGAATGAAAATCTATCAATTCGTTACTTTCCAAATCAACAACTCTTTTAGTAATTGACTCAAATGCTTCAGTCATTTTATGAAGTTTTGTTCTAATCTCACAATTTTTATCAGAAACCTCCAGATCATATTGCCTAATTTGTTCTAAAAAAACTCCAGTTGTAACACCCTTAATAGCTGCAATAGCTTGTAACTGTGTAGTTCCTTCATATATAGAGGTAATTCTTGCATCACGATATATTCTCTCAATTGGGAAGTCCTTCATGAAACCGGTTCCGCCATGAATTTGAAGTGAGTCATAAGCAATACTATTACAAGCTTCACTGGCAATTAATTTAATTAGAGGTGTAAATACATTTGCCAATTTATTATACGCTTTCATTTCCATACGTTCCTCTTTTTCCAAAGATCGATCTTTCATTAGGTCTTCATATACTTTAGTTACATCTACAAAACGCGTAGTTTCATACAATAACGCCCGTATCGCATCTATCCTAACTCTCATATTGGAAATCATTTCATAAACAGCCGGAAACTTAACAATCACTTTACCAAACTGAGCCCGCTCTTCAGCATATTTTAGAGCCTCTCTGTATGCTGCATCGGCTAATCCAACGGATTGAGCTCCAACACCTAATCTAGCAGAATTCATTAAAGCCATGACATACTTTATAAGACCAAATCGTTCTTTACCTACTAATTCAGCTGGTGCATCCTTAAATACCAATTCACAGGTTGGTGAACCTTTAATACCTAATTTCTTTTCGAGGTGCCTAACTTGAACTGCATGACTATTTCTGTCATAAATAAACATGGATAACCCTCTGGCATCATTTGTGCCTTCTTCAGATCTTGCTAAAACCAATGAAATATCAGCATCTCCATTTGTTATAAATCGCTTCACTCCATTAAGTTTCCAGATGTTTTCCTTTTCATCAAAAGTTGCCTTTAGCTTAACTGATTGTAAGTCTGATCCTGCATCTGGTTCTGTTAGAACCATGGCAGCTGTTGCTCCATCACGATTGAAACGCGGTAAATATTTTTCTTTTTGTTCTTCAGATCCAAATTCATAAATTGTTTCCGCACAGTCTTGCAAGCCCCAAATATTCGCAAATCCAGCATCAGCTCTTGCTACCATTTCGGCTGCCATTACATAAGGAAGTAACGGAAAATTCAATCCTCCATATTTTCTAGGCAAAGCCATTCCAATTAAACCAGCATCGTATAAAGCTTTATAATCTGCATTAGTACCTTCAGCATAAATCACTTCGTTATTTACTAGATGTGGTCCTTCTAAATCCACACCTTCTGCGTTGGAAGCAATTGTATCTGCACAAATTTCACCAACAATGTCCAGAATCTTCTCATAGGTGTCAATAGCATCATCATGATTTAATGGTGCATAGTCAAATGTTTCTGATTCTTTAAAATTACGTTCTTTAAGACTTACTATTTTTTGAACTAAAGGATGTTCTAAATGAAATTTGAAATCGGGCGTATCTGTAAAAAAATTATCCATATCTATTTTTTAACGTGAGTCTCAAATAAACTCTAATTGTTGATTTGCTATTTACTTTGCGTTCTTTTTATAATATTTTATCATTTTCGGGACGACTACTCCGCAGTCTCCATGAATGACATAATCGGCAATTTTATTAATTGGAGCTTCTGGATCATTATTAATAGAAATGATCATAGATGCTTCTTGCATTCCCGCTCTATGCTGAATAGCTCCAGAGATTCCAGCTGCTATATACAATTTTGGTCTAACAGTTGTTCCTGTTTGACCTATTTGTCGGTCATGATCTATAAACCCAGCATCAACAGCTGCTCTCGATCCACCAACTTCTCCTCCAAGAAGTTCTGCAAGATCTACTAGATGTTGGAAATTTTCTTTAGAACCAACTCCATAACCACCAGCAACTATTATTGGTGCTTCTTTTAAATTAACGCCAGAATCTTCCATATGGCGTTCAATAATTTTAACTACAAAATCTTCTTCTTTTACAATTTCATTTACGTTAACCTTGATTACTTCAGTTTTGTAATTAGGATCGAAAATATCCTTTTTCATGACACCTTCTCTTACTGTTGCCATCTGTGGATGCATATCCCAGTTAATGATATTGGCCATAATGCTTCCACCGAAAGCTGGCCTCATAGCATACAATAAATCCTTGTATTCCTTTTTTCCTTTTTTATCAAAATGGTCGCCTATATCTAAAATAGTACAGTCAGCAGTCAATCCACAATTTAACACTGAAGCTATTCGTGGAGCTAGATCTCTTCCTACCGAAGTAGCACCGAATAATACAATTTGAGGATCTTCTTTCTTCAATAATTGTTCAGCTAAAGCAGCATGTGGAAGTGTTCTGTAAGGCTCCAGCCTTTTGTCATCTGCAACATATAATGTGTCTACTCCAAATGGAGCTATTTGCTCTTCAATATTGTTTAAATCTTTACCAAAAATCATAGCCTCCAACTTACATTGCAGCTTAAGAGCTAGTTTTTTACCAGCTGATAGCAATTCCTGGCTTATTTCTGCTACTTTTTGATTTTCTACTTCACAGTATACAAATACATTTTTCATTTTCTATCCGATTTTTAATTTAGCTGCTACCCTATGGTATGTTTTTCAATTAATTCTTGAATCATCATTTCAATATCTGCATCATCTCCACTCAATTTTTTAGATTCTTTAGCTGTCAATACAATACTTTCTACACTTTTTACTTTAGTAGGAGAACCAGATAGCCCGATTTTTTCCATTTCCGCACCAATATCTTCAACTGACCATTCTGGAATAGTCAAATAGTTTCTTTTTTTGTGCAACTCGATTAAAAAGTCTTCCGTTCCCTTGGAATTCAATTCTGTATTCGTTCTAGCATACTTGTACTTCATAACTCGTTTTGCGTGTCTTGATCTGCATGCTGGAGCAGAACCGTGAACGGTCATTAAGCAAGGCATTGGTGAAGTAACGGTTTCAACACCTTTTTCTAGTCTACGTCTTGCAATTATTTCATCATCCTTGATCTCTACGATCTGATCGACGTAAGTTATTTGAGGAATCTTTAGTTTATCCGCACATTGAGGTCCAACTTGAGCCGTATCTCCATCAATTGCTTGACGTCCACCAAGAATTAAATCGAATTCTCCCAGTTTTTTAATTGCCTTAACCAAAGTATAACTTGTCGCTAGAGTATCAGCTCCTCCAAAACGTTTGTCAGAGATCATAATTCCGTAATCAGCACCTCTGTAATAGCCTTCTCGAATTATATCTGCAGCTCTCTTTGGTCCCATTGTTAGAACAGTCACCTTCGTCTCTGGTATTTGATCTTTTATATGCAATGCCAATTCTAAAGCATGAAGATCGTCTGGATTAAAAACGGTTTGGAGTTTTGGTCTATTTACAGTGCCATCTGGTCTCATAGCATCCGGTCCAACATGTCTGGTATCAGGAACTTGTTTTGCCAGAACAACAATTTTGAGTGGTCTCATGTATTTACTTAAATTGAAGATTTATTATAATTCATCAAAAATAAATCAATTAATTCAGGTAAATGATGACAAAACTCATGCTTCGTGTAATAATAAAATCAGAATTAGTAGGGAATAATTATAAAACAGCAAAAAAAAAGAGTGATTTAAAAAACCACCCTTTATAACTTTCAATTATTTATTTATTACTTTTTTGAATCCTTTTTGGGATCTTCATTTGTTTCAATTTGTGGTTGGCTTTTCATAAAATCTTCCATGAGCGCCGTACTGACTCCCATGTTTGAGAATCCTCCATCATGAAATAGATTTTGAAGAGTCACTTTTTTTGTCAAATCAGAAAATAAACTAATAGTATAATCTGCGCATTCTAATGCGGTCGCATTTCCTAAAGGCGACATTTTCTCTGCAAAGGCTATAAATCCATCAAATCCTTTTACTCCACTTCCTGCAGTTGTTGGTGTAGGAGACTGAGATATTGTATTAACGCGAACATTTTTATCTCTACCAAAAAAGTACCCAAAGCTGCGAGCAACAGATTCTAAATAAGCTTTATTATCTGCCATATCATTATAATCTGGAAATACACGTTGCGCAGCCATATATGTTAAAGCCACTAAACTTCCCCATTCATTCATTGCATCTCTTTGATACAATACACTCATCAATCTATGAAAAGATAAAGCAGAAACATCCCAACCAGTTTTTGTGAAATTATAGTCTTGATGTGTGTAGTGGTTTCCCCTTCTAACATTTACAGACATTCCAATAGAGTGCAAAACAAAATCAATTTTCCCACCTAAAAGCTTCATAGACTCATCTACTAAATGTTCAAGGTCCATAATTGAAGTTGCGTCTGCAGGAATAACTTGAGAACCTGTTTTTTCTGCCAATTCTGAAATTGTACCAAGTCTCAATGCTACAGGGGCATTTGTTAAAACTATTTTTGCACCTTCTTCATGTGCTCTTTCTGCAACTTTCCATGCTATAGATTTAGAATCTAATGCTCCAAAAATAATTCCTTTCTTTCCTTTTAATAAATTGTACATGAGTTTTTATTTCTTTTAAAAATTTGTCGCAAATATAAAGTATTTATTGTAATAATGATTTTGCATGAACTACTGCTGAATCGGTCATTTTATCACCACCCAACATTTGAGCAATCTCTACGATTCTATCATCTTGATTCAACCTAATTAATTTTGTATATGTCTTATTATCAATATCTTCTTTGAATACCTTAAAATGGACATCACCTTTAGCAGCAATCTGTGGAAGGTGTGTTATTGTAAATACCTGCATGGATTCACTCATTTTTTTCATTATTTCAGCCATCATATTAGATATCTCGCCAGAAACTCCTGAATCTATTTCATCAAACATGATTGTTGGTAATTGAATATGTTTAGACAAAATATACTTAATAGCTAACATGATTCTAGACAATTCACCTCCAGAAGCTGTCTTTTTTAATTCATTCAGAATAGCGCCTTTGTTTGCAGAGAAAAGAAAGGACAACTCATCACATCCATTATTGAAAAACTCCTCCTTTTTGTTCAATTCCAATTTAAATTGTGCGTTTGGGATACCCAAGTTGACCAATATTTCATGTAATTGTTTGACCAAGTCTGGAATGGCTTTTTTCCTTTTTTTATGTATTTCATTTGCTAAATCGGTAACTTTATTCCTTGCTTGACTAATTTTTGTCTCAAGTTCACTAATATCAGAATCTAAATTTTCTGTTACCATAACCTTGTGTGAAAGATCCTTTTTAGTACTAATTAATTCATCAATTGTATTGATATTATGCTTTTGAAATAAATTATGTAATATCTGTAGTTTGGAGTTGACTTGTTCTAGACGATTTGGGTCAGCATTAAGCTGATCTTGTGAATTTTCAACTTCAATAAATACATCATCTAATTCAATTAAACTACTATTAATTCTATTAAACAACTCAAGATAATTAGGTGAAAAATTCGATATATTTTGAATTGTATTTTTTAATTCGGTCAATGAGGATAGTATGCCTAATTGTTCATCATTTAGTAATTGATTTGCTTGAGATAACTTTTCTTTAATTTCTTCAACATTATTGAGGGTTTCATATTCTTCTTCTAATAACTTAAGCTCACCTTTAACTAAATTCGCTTCTTCTAATTCTTTCAATAAAAACAGATTATAGTCTTGTTCCTTTATTGCCTCTGACTGAAAGTTTTTTAAATCATTTAACTCTTTATTAAAATCCCTGAATAGATTAAGATTCTTTATATAATCCAACAACAAATCGTCATTCTTTGCCAAAGCATCGATCACTTTAAATTGAAACTGATTATTGGTCAATTCCAAAGTTTGATGTTGTGAATGAATATCTATTAAATAACTATTGAGAACTTGTAAAGCATTTAAATTAACTGGAGTATCGTTAACAAATGCTCTAGATTTTCCTGAAGGTAGAATTTCTCTTCTGATAATAGTTTGAGGCTCATAGTCCAGATCTTGCTCTAAAAATACTTGTTTTAAGTTATAGTTTGCAATATCAAAAACAGCTTCAATAATGCATTTTTCGGACTTGTTCTTAACACTTGATAAATCTGCTCGTTTCCCTAATACCAATGATAATCCACCTAGTAAAATAGATTTTCCGGCACCTGTTTCACCTGTTATTATTGATAGGCCATTATTGAAGTTAACCGAAAGGTTATCAATTAATGCATAATTTTTTATTGAAAGTGAAGTTAGCACAAGATTAAATAATTAGATGAAACTAATATAGACAAAAACAAGAAAATGTGAATCCTTTTTACCTTATTAAAAACTAATATTTCGCCATTTAGAAGAATGCATAGGCGCTATTTTTGTCAAAGTCTCAATGGTCTCTGTAATATTAATACTTGGACCACCTGTAAAAATCTGTTCAATTTCATCTGACTTAGCATCAAAGAAGGTTCTTAACAAAAAGGAATTTGGTCTGCGACTATTCATTTGTTTTAATTGATCAAATGTACTCGCAATCTTTTCTTTCGCCAGTTTTGGATTTTCATGCATCTTATCTAATCCTTCCAAGTGGTAAGAATACAACGCACTTCTATATTCTTTATAAGTAGGAGATAAAATATTGGATATTAGAATATATCTGGTTTGTCTACCATCGGCAAGATTCCATCCTTTAAAACTCTCTTGTTGTGAATAATTACGAATATTTTCTGCCTGTTTATAATAATCTTCCCCTCCGTTTAAAGCAAAAGTATCGGCATCTATTCCTAAAATCATATAAATATGAAAGCTTAATACAGAAACCAAATTTGACTCAAACTGATTTTTATTAAAAATTAGATCCTGATATTCAACATATCTGAAAGAAAAATCAGGGTCATTATAATTATAAACTGGAGTCACAAAAGTGGAATTGAATACGGGTCTTGAGGATTGAATCTGTATACTCGCAACAAAAGAATCATTATTATTTGCAGTTACGTTAATTACCATACTACAGTTAATGCGTTCTTGAGGTGTGAAAGTTTTATTTGTCCATTTAGTATTGTTAATAAATTCCTTTAATTGTTTTTCCAGAGTTTTAAAAACTGGCAAATTCTCATTCCCAGTTTGTTCGGCATTTACGATTATTTCACAATTCAATTCTTGAGAAAAGGAACTAATACCCAAAATAAGAAAAAGGATTAATACTAATTTACGCATGAAGTTGATTTATTATAATATTTAATAGGTCTTGAGCCACTTCTGTTTTAGATTTCAAATCAAATTTAGTAATATTTTCATCCTTGTCAATAATAGTTACCTTATTAGTATCCACTGCAAAACCAGCGCCTTTATCTTTCAAGGAATTTAATACGATTAAATCCAGGTTTTTTCTATTCAATTTAGATTTGGCATTTTCCAATTCATTGTCCGTTTCCAAAGCAAACCCAACTAAATATTGGTCTTTTTTTATTTTTCCTAAAGATGCTAATATATCTTTGGTTTTAACCAACTCTATTCTTAACGTGTCATCTGACTTTTTTATTTTCGTCTCCGATACTTTTGTTGGTTTATAATCTGAAACTGCTGCTGATAAAATTGCAATATCAGCCGAATCAAACTCACTTAAAGTTGCCTTATACATATCATCAGCACTTACAACAGACACTATTTTTATTAGTGAATGTTTAACCTTTTGGTTGGTTGGACCAGAAATTAGAATTACTGATGCCCCAAAATTAGCAGCAGCTTTAGCAATTTCAAAACCCATTTTACCACTTGAGTGGTTTCCTATAAATCTTACAGGATCAATAGACTCATAGGTTGGTCCTGCTGTAATTACTATTTTTTTACCTTTTAAAGGCAATGAACTGATAATGTTATTTTCTATAAATGTTATTATGTCTTCAGGTTCAGCCATTCTACCTTCACCAATTAAACCACTGGCTAGTTCCCCTTCTGCAGCAGGAATTATTACATTACCAAAACTTTTCAGGATTTTTAAGGTTCTTCTGGTTGTTTCATGTTTGTACATATCTAAATCCATTGCAGGAGCAAAATAAACAGGACATTTTGCCGACAGATAAACTGCCAAAAGCAAATTATCACAAACGCCATTTGCCATTTTTGCCATGGTATTTGCTGTAGCAGGTGCTACTAAAACCAGATCTGCCCAAAGGCCGAGATCAACATGACTATTCCATGTAGCATTGTCGTCATCGTCATCTGTAAAAGTTGAATAAACGGGATTTTTGGATAAGGTAGATAGTGTTAATGGAGTAACAAACTCTTTAGAGGCAGGTGTCATGACCACTTTAACATTTGCGCCAGCTTTAACAAAGAGTCTAACTAAAGAAGCGGTTTTATAAGCAGCAATACCAGCCGTAATGCCTAAAAGTACGTTCTTGCCGCTTAATATTGACATGTTTTATTATTCTTCTGGAGTTTCGTCTTCAGTATTTCTGTAATAGATCTTATCTTCCAACCATTCTTGAATTGCTAATGCATGAGGTTTAGGAAGTTTTTCATAAAATTTAGAAACTTCAATTTGCTCTTTATTCTCAAAAATTTCTTCTAAGCTATCTGTATAGGTCGCAAATTCCTCTAATTTTTCAATTAACTCCTTTTTAATTTCTGAGTTAATTTGCTCGCCACGTTTTGCGATCACCGAAATTGATTCATAGATGTTTTGCGTTGGCGCATCTATATCATTTCTGTCATAGGTAACAGTTCCTATTGGAGCTTTGCTTTTTTTGAAATCCATATTATATAGTTATTAGCTTTTAGTATTAAATGTTTGAAGTTGGTTATTTACTTCTTTTAACATGTTTTTGGTTACTTGTGTTTTATCTGAATTGGGAAAAGAACTTATAAAAGAGTTCAAATATTTTTGAGCATCATTTAATCTCGTTTCTTTTTTATATTCTATACTATTTACAGCCAGTTTATAGGCTGCATCCAAATTAAAGAACAAAGCATCTTCTCTTAATGCTGAACCAGGATATTCCAATAAAAAATTGTTAAAAGAATTAATGGCAGCCTTGTAGTCTGTAATCGTATTGTATTGTTTAGCAATTTCAAAAGATTTTTGTTCCAGTTTAAAATCCAATTCCTTAACCATCTTATTGGCTTCTGCAATATATTCCGATTCTGGATAAGTATTAATAAAAACTTGTAGTTTCTCAATGGCATCAACGGTATCCTCTTGATCTTTCGTGTAAATCGGGCATAACAAATAATAGCTTTTAGTTGATAAATATGCTGCTTCCTCAACTTTTTCACTTTTAGGATATGAAGTTACAAATCGCTCAAACTGATAACCAGCCAAGTAGAAATCCTTCATTTCATAAAAAGACTTCGAATACATGTACATCAGTTTTTCAGCCTGTGGCTTACCTCTGTAATTAGGTACAATTTGCACAAATAGGCGATTTGCCTTTGCAAACTTACCATCGTCAAACAATTGAGTAGCTAATTTGAACTTTTCGGCAACGCTATCGCTCTTTAATGCTTTTTGGAATTCACTGCATGAGCTGAATCCGATTAATAATACTACTATGATTAAATACTTCTTCATGAATTTTAAACAGGATGCAAAATTAAGCAATTATAACGGATTTTAAAAACTAATATTTTTTGCTAATATATAGCTTGTTATAAGCTTTGGATAAGGATTAAGTATTATTTAACTATTAGTAATAATTAAAACTGTTTGATAAAGCTCTCTATTTTGTTTTTTAATTCTTGAGTGGCCGGAACTAATGGTAGTCGTACAGTATCCTTACATAAACCTAAAGCCTCTAAAACAGCCTTTATGCCTGCAGGATTATTTTCTGAAAAAATGAGACCAATTATTTCCATAAGTCTATAGTGCAACGCATAGGATTCTTTAGCTTTTCCTTGTAAACCCAATCTTATCATATTTGAGAATTCCTTTGGGAAACCTTGTCCGATAACAGAAATAACTCCAGAGCCTCCTGCCAACACGATTCCTAGAGCCAGATCGTCGTCACCAGAAATAATTAAGAATTCTTCTGGTTTATTCTTTAAGAGATCTAAATATTGAGAAATATTATTGCCAGCTTCTTTAACTGCAACAATATTTTTAAAATCCCTGGCCAACCTCAAAGTTGTGCTTGGTTCCATGTTTTTAGCGGTTCTACCCGGAACATTATAAAGAATTATTGGAATTGGACAAGCCTCGGAAATGGCCTTAAAATGCTGATATAACCCTTCTTGAGTTGGTTTACTATAATACGGCGAAACAGACAAAATCGCTGTAATTCCATTCAGATCTGTTGACCTAATTTCTTCAATAACCTGAAATGTGTTATTTCCTCCAATTCCTAAAACTAGTGGGATTCGACCATTATTTTCTGCCTTAATAGTAGAAATTATATCACTTTTTTCTTGCTTGGTAATAGTAACACTTTCTCCTGTTGTTCCTGAAATAACCAGATAATCAATACCATTATCTATATTAAAAGTTACTAATTTTTTAAGCGCATCATGATCAACTGTTAAGTCATTTTTAAATGGCGTGACCAAAGCGACTCCAGTTCCTACTATTTCTTTCATTTATATTTTTTTTAGTATGGTTAAGTACTTAACAAATTCATTTCTAAATACATCAAATTTATTGGGATCAATATCTAATATAAGATCATGTAATCGCTCATCATTATTTGAAAGCCCCACTTTTAAATTTGCTTTAGATAAAGCAGTAACTAAATTAAGTTCTAAATTATCCTGTTTATAATAACTAATTAAGGCATCAAAGTTTGTGTTAATAAATGAAATCAATGAGTTGTTTTTAATTTTCCCTTTCCACCCTACTTGCTTTTCAGAGTATAACAGCTCTATTGAGGACTCAACAAGTTTTACATCTTCAGTAAATCCAACTATCTTAATTTTATTAGGGTTTAGTTTAAGGCCCTCAAAAAAAATTCTGAATGTTTCAAAATCGTCAAATTCGCTTAAATTCAATATAATACCAACGGATTCTATTTTTTTAGACGATAACGCAGCCTTACGAGAATCTATTAATTTGTTAATAAATTTTTGATTTGATTTCTCTTTAAAACCCTTTAAAATCATTTATATTTATTGCTTGGTACAAATGTAATAAAGTACATTTAAAAAATCTTAAAATTAATGAGGCATAAACTAATATTAATTCTTGTGGTTAGTTTGACTTTTCTGACATGTAAAAATCAACCCAACTACTTGACTAAAATTGAAGGAGAAAATATTAATATTACTGATAGTCTAGAATCGATTTCTTCAATTGACGATTTTGTAAAACCCTATAGAGAGCACGTTAATAAAGATCTTGATAATGTTTTGGCATATTCTGTTGATACTTATTCAAAGTCTGATGGTGAGTTGAATACTGCAATTGGAAATTTTATGGCAGATATGGTCTATGAACAGGCCAATCCAGTTTTTAAAACCAGAACCAACAAGGATATAGATTTCGTATTGCTGAATCATGGAGGAATTAGATCAATTATCTCAAAAGGAAATGTTACGACTCGTACTGCTTTTCAAGTGATGCCTTTTGAAAATTCTATTGTGGTTTTAGACCTAAAAGGAGAAAAAGTAAATGAGTTAATTGAATATTTAGTAAGAAATAAAAGAGCGCATCCAATTTCTAAATTAAATATAGAATTAGATTCAGAATTTAAATTAAAGACTACCACTTTAAAGGGAAAACCTCTGGATTATTCAAAAAACTATTTGGTATGCACGAATGACTATTTAGCTAATGGAGGTGACAGAATGAACTTTTTTAAGTCACCTGACAGTCTGTACGTTTTAGATTATAAAATACGAAATGCGCTAATTGATTATTTAAAAAAAATAGATACTATCAGTCCTGTAAGAGATAATCGATTTATTCAAGTAAAGTAATATGAAAAGAAGAGAATTTATTGAACAAGCAACTGCAGCAACTGCTTTAGTAGGTTTAGGTGGATTTGGTTTACAGTCATTCACAACTCCTAAAGTTAAACACATAACGATTCTTCATACCAACGATGTACATAGTCACATTGATCCATTTGGACCTAATGATGGGAGAAATGCTAATCAGGGTGGAGTTGCCAGAAGAGCAGCTTTAATTGAATCCATACGTCAAGAGAACCCTA
>CAYTSL010000010.1:14173-17856 GCA_964440415.1 uncultured Flavobacteriaceae bacterium | reverse complement strand
CCATCATTGTCGTCATCTAAATCACAGATATCAGATATCCCGTCTGAGTCTGAATCTAAATTCCCTGAAGCCACTGCGTCACAAGGATTACATTCTGCAACTTGTTGTGAAGCATTTATACTAGTTCCAATACCTTGCCCACCAGTTACTAGGTTTGACACACCATTTACATCCACGCCTCCTGTTATTTGATTATCACCATCTAAATTAGAATAACCTACTGTAGTATTTGCTGCATCTCCTTCCAAAGCATCTGGACAACCATCGTTATCACTATCATTATCTAAATGATTAGGAATGCCATCTAAGTCGGCGTCAAGATTTGCACAAATACCAGATGCATTTAAAGTACAAAAATCAGGATCTTGATAATTAGGAGTCCCATCGGTATCATCGTCGGCAGAAGGGTCTATACCTCCAGATTCATCAGAATCTAATATTCCATCATTATCGTCGTCTAAATCATCCACATCACTAAATCCATCGTTATCAGAATCTGGAAGCGTTAGAATAAAAAGTTTTCCATCGGCATGGTTGCTTGTTGAAGCTGTTAATTGCGCCTTGGTAATACGTGAACCATCTGGTGCAATATCATCAAGATAAAACAAAGCGATACCAATAGTAGCATAATTCTCATTTACACGATCACTTAACCAGTAATCTGTGCCTGCATCTGGTGGATTGACAGCACCAGGAGTTCCTAAACTCCCACTAGACCCTGTTCCTCCAAAACCATATTTTGTTGATGTTTGATTTACAAACGTTTCTCCTAAAGATTGTTCGGCACCACCGCCAGCTGGTATTCCAAAAACTTCTACGTGATAGCAGTTATTTGCATTTCGTTCTGTAATGGCAATTACACCACTTGTACTTGCTATAATGCCAGTACCGTATGTTAAAGTCTGTCTTTGTGCATTTGTGGTTGCTTCTGCTGTATAATCATCGCAAATATCTGCACCATTTATACCTGCTTCAAAATAATGGTTTAGATTCAAATCTTGAAAAGAGGCCAATGCCGAAGCATTCCATGATGCACTTGCACTGGTGGTTTCTGTATATGTCCCATTCAATCTTATATTATTGATAGCATGACCTCCAGGGCCTAATTGTGTCATTTCGTAACCGACAGGTACGCCGTAATTAAAATATACGATGCCATTAACTGTAACACTTTGAATGGTAGCAGATTGTGTTGGAGCAGTTTGTGTATCGCTCCATTGAAAAGTTACTCCAGTTTGAATACTTGGTGCATTTGTTTGGCTATATCCTATGGTTAAACAGAACCACGCCAACAAAAGGCTTAATAGTAATTTTAATTTCATAGTTAACAGCTTTGGGGCCTGACACACAAACATATTAAAAAATTGCTAAAAACCAAGGAATTAGGGATTTTTTTCGACGAAATACATCGATTAAATGCAACTATGTTAGATGAAATACAGTATTTTGAAGCATAAAAATTCAAAAATAGCCTAAATTCAATGCCTATAATTACAAAAAAAAGACCAAAACAGATGTTTTGGTCTTTCCCAATTAATATTAATTAATCCCCATTAATTAATAACAACTTTTTTGTCTATTGACTTATTATTTTGTGTTTTATATTCCCTAAATTCACTATTGTTTTCATAAGATATATTTTCCCAATCCACAGTAATTTTTACTGGAGATGATTGAGCAAACAACATATAATGTGTAAAGAGAAGTGCTAGTAAAAAAAGTATTCTTTTAAGCGTTTTCATAAGTAGGTAATTTTTATTCAACTTATTGAAAATTGAGTATTGAATTGGGGCTCAACACTTAATTTAAGTCAAAACTAGTTCAAAACCCTTACCAAACCGTATATAATCGATGTTGTAAAGTTGAATTTCGTTAAAGTGAAAGAAAATGTCAATTTACTCGATGAGCGACACTTCTACAACAATATTTCTTAAAGGGGTTTATTAATTGAATATTTAAAACATTCTATATATGGAACTTAACTTATATACATATAAGATTTTTTCTTACTGAACTTTTTATTTTTTAAAAAACAATTATTCTAATTAATTAGAACTTTTTTATTAATTGTAATATCATCTGTTTTTATACTTACAACATATACTCCACTATTTAAGTCGGAGATGTTAATTCCCTTCTCTAAAGTTTGATTACTAATTCCGTTGTACGAGGTTACAGTTTGCCCCAACATATTGAGAAAACTCAATTGGGTTGCTCTGTTAAATAAATCTCTAACATATAGTTTGTCCTCATTTTGGTTTATATAAATGACAGCCTTTTCATTTGTAAATTCCTCATTGGATAGCGTAGGATCTCGAAGGATAACTTGAAAACGATTTGTAAATGTTCCAGCTTCTGATGTGAAATCATATCCTTTTAAACTTCTCAAATTAAAATGTTGGCCAGTTAAATTATCTTTAAGAAACAGGTCTTGATCTTTGGGGAAATTAGAAATCTCAGTCGATATTAGAGTATAATTAAAATTTCCAGAGGCATGTAACACAAGATCTATTTCTTTATCCGGGGTTATAGGAGCAAATGCTTGAATCACATATTGCTGACCGTTTAAAAGGCTGCCCATATCATCTGCTGGAGGATCGGTTATAAGGCCACCATCATATCCATAGTCATATCCATCTGTTGCGTTTTCAGTAAATCCTATTACAAAACTTCTGCTGGCTCCATTTGAAACACGAAATTCCAAGCGAAGAATTTGTGTTTCTGACAGGGCAGTTTCAGCATAAGTTGAGGATTGTTTATTAGCAATTTTATGTAAAATGGATTCATTTAATTCAGCTTTGTTTTCTGTTGATAAATTTATCCAAACAGGTTTATCATTAGCGGAGGAAGATTCGGCAAACAATTGGTAATTTGTAAAGAAAATAACCAGTATAAAAAGTATTCTTAAAATATTTTTCATTTTGAGGGATATTTAGTTCTTTTCAGGATTAATTCAAGTATTGAATTGGTAATCAATGCAATAGTTTTATTAAAAATAAACCAATACCTCTATTAAACCTTATAAACTCGGTATGTTATTATTGAAATTCGATTAAGTGAATGCTTATGTCAATTTAATCGTTGAACAACAACAGGAATAATTTTTTTTAGCTGGTTTAATTTACAAACTGTAAGATATCCTCAATTTTGGATATTAACTGAATTTTGATTTTAGGATTTTTAAGGCTGATCTTATTGTATTTAGATACAAAAATAGTTGAGAAGCCTAGTTTTTCAGCTTCTAATATTCTTTGCTCAACACGTTGAACAGGTCTGATTTCTCCAGATAAACCAACTTCTGCAGCAAAGCAATAATCTTTAGGTATTGAAACATCTTCATTAGACGATAGGATGGCTGCTATTACTGCCAGATCAATGGCTGGATCATCAACGGTTATTCCACCTGTAATATTTAAGAAAACATCTTTAGCTCCAAGTCTAAAACCCGCTCTTTTTTCCAGAACAGCCAATAGCATATTTAAACGTTTTGCATTGAATCCCGTGGTGCTTCTTTGAGGTGTACCATAAACTGCTGTACTAACCAGAGCCTGGATTTGGATCATTATAGGCCTGAGGCCTTCTATGGTTGCCGCAATTGCGTTACCACTTAACTCCTCATCTTTTTGAGTAATAAGGATTTCAGAAGGGTTTGCAACTTCCCTGAGCCCTGAACTTTGCATTTC
>CAYTSL010000010.1:0-14073 GCA_964440415.1 uncultured Flavobacteriaceae bacterium | reverse complement strand
TAATAAGGATTTCAGAAGGGTTTGCAACTTCCCTGAGCCCTGAACTTTGCATTTCGTAGATTCCTAGCTCATTGGTAGACCCAAAACGATTCTTGCTGGCCCTTAAAATTCTGAACACATGATTTCTGTCCCCTTCAAATTGTAAAACCGTATCAACCATATGTTCTAAAATTTTTGGTCCTGCAATATTACCGTCTTTTGTAATATGTCCTATCAAGATTACTGGAATAGCAGTTTCTTTAGAGAATTTGATCAGCTCTGAAGCGCATTCTTTGATTTGAGAAATACTTCCGGAAGACGATTCAATATAATCACTATGTAAGGTTTGAACTGAATCTATTATGACTACTTCAGGTTGTAAAGCCTGAATTTGTTTAAAAATATTTTGTGTTTTCGTTTCAGTCAAAACAAAACAATTATTATTGTTTGGATTGATACGTTCTGCACGCATTTTTATTTGTTTTTGACTTTCTTCTCCTGAAACATAAAGTGTTTTGTAAGGCAATTTTAATGCAATTTGAAGAAGTAAAGTACTTTTTCCTATTCCAGGTTCACCACCAAGTAAGGTCACTGAACCAGGAACAATTCCGCCTCCTAATACGCGATTAAATTCATTATCATTGGTTTCTAATCTTGCCTCTTTAGAAGTATCAATTTCATCAATTTTTAAGGGCTTAGCAGTTCGTTTTGGACTACTACTTATAGATGTATTCCAATCTAATTTATCTTCTTTTTGAGTAATTTCTTCAACAATGGTATTCCATTCTTTGCAGGATGTACATTGTCCTTGCCATTTAGCGAATTGGCTTCCACAATTTTGACAAAAAAAAGAAGTTTTTACTTTTGACATTCGTTTTAATTAAAAACCAAAATCTGCTTTGATTTCATCTGCTTTTTCCAACATAAGATCTTTTGTTATTCCTGCAATTTCATCTAAAACATATCCAGATTTATAGGTTCTGTATGCTTTTTTAGGTTCGCCCATTTCTTCATAATAACGGGCTAGATAGTAGGTCCCTAAAAGCGTTTCAGGATAATCTCTGCTTGCCAATCTACTCAGATCTTGGTAGTTTTCATAAAGCTCGTTCTTTTCAATTGCTGAAGAAATAGCTCTAAAATCATTTATTAAAACTTTTTTTGAGATACCAAAAAGGTCATTAACCATGTTATACTTTTCCTTTAAGTAATCTACAGGTGAATAATCTAAAACAAGGATTTTTTCCTTATACTCTTGTTTGCTAATTGGTTGAAAGGCGTAAAATATATGTTCTAAAGCTTTAGGAATAGCATGGGCTGCCACTGAATAATGCGTAGGACCTTCAAAATTATCAAAACTATAAAATAATGTCTCATTTTCTATTGATGATAAATTTATGTTAAGCACATCAACTCCTTGCTTTACTTTTTTTAGATCATTGGTTGCGGTAGCCAAATAATAGAAATTTTTAGTTTCGAACTGCAATAACCGTTCTGTTATATTTTGTTCCATTTCTGGAGCTAGTTCCGGACTAATACACATATATGCTTGAAAAAGCGGATTGTTCTTAAATAGATAATAGTTTATAAAATTTGCAGTCTTACCATGACCAACGGCAATTTTAAAATTGGCAATTCTGTAGTTTTTCTCTATATATGGTACTAATTCTAATCCAACAAACTCAAAAAAGTTAGCACTGGATTCTATGGGTAAAAAGTTTTCTTCAGAATACATGGTGTCATAATCCCGTGTTGATTCTTGATCGATACCAACAACAATAGCTTCTGGTATATCTTCCCAATACGAATAGTAATTAACATTGCCCGCAACAGGATCAAAAAGATAATCACCATCAAAAACAATAAATAATGGGTAAGTTTTTTCTGTGTTATTATCGTAATTTCTTGGAAGCTGGATTCTAATATTTCTTTTTTCTCCTAGTTTTTCTGATTCAATTTCTTGATCAATGACTTGCGAAAAAATAAAGGTAGAAGTGAAAATAAAAACGAATAAAATGACTGTTTTCTTCATAGTTTAAGATTTGAGTAATTATATGGCAATTTAAAAAATTTATTTTTCTCTATTAAAAATAGGAAGAAAAAGAAAAGACAAAGCACCAAAAAATAAAATTAAGGCAGATTGGGCAGACCACATAATCCAACCAAAGGCAAAGCTTGGGTTTTGCTCCAGACCAAAAAGCGTAAAAGCTGCTAAAATAGCGGCTGGATAAACAAATAAACCTCCATTAGAGGCAGCAATAGAAAATCCTCCTGCGATAAAACCAATTAAAACTGCAGCTAAAGGAACATCTTTAAGTTCTGGTACAGCAAATACGGTTACGTAAAACATAAGGAGATACATAAACCAAATAAAAAGGGTATGACCTATAAAAGGCCATTTTTTCTTCATTTTAAAAATACTTGTAGCTCCTTCGATCATTCCTAAAACGAAGTTCTTAATTCTATTTGCAATTCCTGATTTAGCATTGATTATCCAGGTAAAGAATATAGCTCCAATAACAATAAGTCCAATTAATCCAACAATTAAAGTTGCAGGATTAAAATTCTCTAACAGTAAATTACTTATAAAGTCATATTGAAGAAAAAGTGTAATTAAAACTATAAGCAGCATTACCAGCATATCTGCAATACGTTCTGCTACAATAGTTCCAAATCCTTTTTCAAATGGTACATTCTCATAGTTAGTGAAAACAACTGCCCTCATTACCTCACCTGATCTTGGAATCCCAAAATTGGTTAAATAAGCTATAAAAACAGCCATAATACTGTTTTGGATTCTGGGTTTAAATCCTAAAGGCTCTAACATAAATTTCCATCGATAGGCTCTTGAAAGGTGGCTTAACAGACCAAAAAACAGCCCTAAAACAAGCCATGAATAATTAGCTGTTTTAAAATATGGAGTAATTTCTGAAAATGGAATTTTAGAAAAGGAATACCAACCAATTAAAATTCCAAAAATTAATGGAAGTACAATTTTTAAAGCCTTTGATACACCTTTGGTCAAAATTTTATTTTAATAGATTGGTAGCTTCATCAGGAAACACTAAAGAAGGTTTAAATGTTTTAGCTTCTTCAATATCCATAAAAGCATAAGTAATGAGAATTAGAGTATCTCCAACGCTAACTTTTCTAGCTGCCGCTCCATTTAAAGTTATTTCACCGCTATTTCGTGGGCCAGGAATAACATATGTTTCAAGACGTTCTCCGTTATCATTATTAACGATCTGAACTTTTTCACCTTGAATAATGTTTGCCGCATCCATTAAATCTTCATCAATAGTTATACTACCAATATAGTTTAAATCGGCTCCTGTACATTTTACTCGGTGAATTTTAGATTTTACAACTTGAATTTGCATTTGGCAAAGATAATTAATTTAATGCGATATTGTCTATTAGTCTAACGTCATCAGCGTAAACTGCAATAAATGCACGATATTTTTTTTTATTAGATTTTCTTTTTATTTCCTTAAGGGTATTAACGTCAGCAATCCTAAAATATTCTAATTCAAGTATTTCATGCTTATCAAACTGTTTGTTAACCCAATCTGTTACAGATTTAGCACTTTTTGTGCCAAACTTTTTTTTGGCAGATAATAAGGTTTTATATATATATGGGGCTGCCAATTTGTAATCTGGTTTTAATCTCATATTTCTTGAACTCATAGCCAAACCACTTGATTCTCTATGAATTTTACATCCAACGATGTTAACAGGCATTTTAAATTTATCAACTAGTTTTCTAATTATTTGTAATTGTTGATAATCTTTTTCTCCAAAATAGGCATTGTTCGGTTTAATAATCTCCAATAATTGTTTTACAATAGTGCCGACTCCATCAAAGTGACCTTCTCTAAATTCACCTTCCATTTCATTTTCCAATCCATCGAAATCAAACTCAACAGCTTTTACATTGGTATTGTATATATCTTCAACACTAGGAGCAAACACATAAATATTATCACTTTTATAACTCAATAAATCAATGTCCTCTTGTAAAGTTCTTGGATATTTTAGCAGATCATTTTTATTATTGAACTGTGTAGGATTTACAAAAATACTAACAAAAACAATATCATTATTGGTTAAACCATTTTCTACTAAAGACAGATGTCCTTCATGTAATGCACCCATTGTAGGAACAAGTCCAATGGTTTTGTTAGCCTCTTTTAAAGCCATTATTTCTTTATCAACTTCACTCTTGTGTCTAAATACTTTCACTTTAGTAAAAATTTAACAGTGTGCAAACTTAAATATAAAAGACTAATCTGCATAAATTTTTGTAATTTTGCATGTTTTTTATATTGAATTCTCAAAAGAAACTAGTTTATGAAAGATAAGAGGATATTGTATGTATCATCCGAAGTAGTACCCTATTTACCTGAAACTGAAATCTCATCAATGTCCTTTGAGGCACCTAAAATGGTTAATCAAAGTGGAGGACAAATTAGAATTTTCATGCCTAGGTATGGAAATATTAATGAAAGAAGACATCAGTTACATGAGGTAATCCGTTTATCAGGAATTAATTTAGTTATTAATGATTTGGATATGCCACTTATAATTAAAGTTGCTTCGATACCTAAAGAGAGGATTCAAGTTTATTTTATAGACAACGAAGAATACTTCAAACGAAAAGCCACGTTAACCGATGAAAATGGGGAATTATTTCCAGACAATGATGAAAGGGCTATTTTTTTCGCAAAAGGAGTTATTGAAACTGTCAAGAAATTGAATTGGGCACCAGACATTATTCATGTGCATGGTTGGTTAGCCTCCTTATTACCATTATATCTAAAAGAGTATTATAAAGGAGAACCACTTTTTTCTGAAAGTAAAATAGTTACTAGTGTATACAATCAAGGCTTTGAAGGTTCGTTAAATAAGCAAATGATTGACAAAATAAAATTTGATAATATTAATGAGGACATAATTAATGTTCTTAAAAAACCTTCCTATATAAACTTAATGAAAGTTGCCATTGATCATTCTGATGCACTTGTAGTTGGATCTGAAGAGATCCCTAAAGAACTTTCAGATTACCTTAAAACATGTAATAAACCTGTTTTAGATTTTCAAGGTAAAGAAGAGTTTGCAGAAAATTATAAAGAATTTTATAATACAAAATTAATAAGTTAATTTTTTATAGATAATGACGAAGAAATTAAATAGTATTAAAGCTACTATCATTTTGTTAGCTTTAATTGTTTCCTTTAATGCTTGTGACAAGGATTATGCATCAATAGGTGTTGATGTAATTGGAGTTAATCATTTTGAGACAAGCATGAATGCCTACCCTGTTATCACGTATAATAATAGAGTAATTCCGGTTCAAACAAATAATTTAACTTCAAGTTTATTGGGTATTTATAATGATCCTGTATTTGGAACTACTTCATCAAATATTGTTAGTCAATTAAATTTGGCTACAAATAGTCAAAATAGAACCTATGGTGTAAATATTCAGTTAGATTCTGTGGTGTTGACTATTCCCTATTTCAGCCAAGTCAATGCGGAAGAGCCTACAGATGAAGACGGTAATAAAAACTATATTTTAGATTCAGTTTATGGTAATGCTGAAGCACCAATGAAACTCTCTATTTTTGAAAACAATTATTTTTTGAGGGATTTTGATCCAAATTCAGATTTTCAAGAAAATCAAAAATACTACTCAAGCGGTGAAACTTCTGAAGGTAACATGATTTCTGTATCAGAATTAGAGTCCTTATTAATTGATGAATATGAAGAGTTTTTGTTAGATAGTAAAGAAATCATATTGAAAACAAATAATTATGATGATGAGGAGATAGAAGAAGAGGTTACATCTCGTTTAGCCCCAACAATTAGATTAAAACTAGGCTTGGAAGATAATTATTGGCAAGAACTTATCATGGATAAAATTGGAGAAACGGAGTTAAGTAACACCAATAATTTTAAAGAGTATTTTAGAGGCTTATATTTAAAGATTGAAAATATATCTCCAGAAAGTTCAATGTTCCTTTTGGACATGAGTTCGTCAACTGCAAATGTTACTCTACATTTTACAAGTGTGAATGAGTTTGATGATGACGATGATGATGGAATACCTGATATTGCTGATGCAGATGTAGATGGAGATGGCAATATTGATGAAGACAGTTTAGATACAGATTTAGATGGAATTAAAGACGCAGCTGATGCGGATGTTGATGGTGATGACCTAACAGATGAAGATGTTTTAGATATTAATTCTGACGGAATAAATGATGAAACATTACCTGTAAACACCAATACAATAGTTTTAAACTTTAATGGCAATAGAGTAAATCTTTTTGATAATACTGGTCTTAATAGCTCAATATTAAGTGAAATTGATAACGCAAATAGTGTAGAAGGTGATGAAAAGTTATATTTAAAGGGAGGAGAAGGATCAATAGCTATAATCGATTTATTTGGTGGTGTGGATTCACCTGAATTTCTAGAATTTAAATCTCATCAAGATGAGTGGATCATCAATGAGGCTAATTTAGTTTTTTATGAAAACGAAACGATTACTGAAGAAGACCATAAAAACGATCGACTTTTTATATACGATTTAAATAATAATGCTCCAGTTATTGACTTTTTTAAGGATATACCATCAACAACAGACCCGTTTAATTCAGTTATTAGCCATTTAGGGAAACGGTATACAGATACTATTGGGAATAATAAGTTCAAAATAAAAATTACGGAGCATATTAGTAATATCCTTCTAAAGGATTCAACCAATACAAAACTTGGTTTAACTTTAACTTCTAACGTTAATTCTTTTAATACTTCAGATTTAATTGGAGATAATGAAACAGATAATGTCAAAGAGTTACCAACTGGAACTGTCCTTTCACCGAAAGGAACGGTATTGTACGGAAATAATACTTCACTTACAGATAAAAAAGTTAAGTTAGAAGTTTATTATACAGAACCGAATAACTAAATTATGTGTGGAATAGTAGGATATATTGGTAATAGAGAAGCTTATCCCATAATACTTGAAGGATTAAAAAGGCTGGAATATAGAGGCTATGATAGTGCTGGTATTGCTCTTTTTGATGGAGCTAATATTCAATTATCTAAAACCAAAGGGAAAGTTGCGGATTTACAAAATAAACTAGAACAAGAAATTTCTACAAAGGGAAGTGTAGGAATTGGTCACACCCGTTGGGCAACACATGGAGTACCTAATGATGTTAATTCACATCCGCATTATTCCAATTCTGGGGATTTGGTCATTATTCATAACGGCATTATAGAAAATTATGATGCTTTAAAGCAAGAGCTTAAAAAAAGAGGATATACTTTCACTTCAGATACAGATACCGAAGTCTTAATCAACCTGATTGAGGATGTTAAAAAAAACGAAAATGTAAAGTTAGGACAAGCTGTTCAAATAGCTTTAAATCAAGTTATTGGTGCATATGCGATAGCAGTGTTTGATGTGCATAAACCAGATGAAATAATTGTAGCTAAATTAGGAAGTCCGTTAGCCATAGGAGTAGGAGAAGATGAATTTTTTATTGCTAGTGACGCCTCGCCATTTTTAGAATATACTAAAACTGCTATTTATCTGGAAGATGAAGAAATGGCAATTATAAGAAGACATAGAGGTATAAAAGTTAGAAAGATTAAAGATGATTCATTAGTTGATCCATACGTGCAAGAACTGCAATTAAATCTGGAACAAATAGAAAAAGGTGGCTTCGAACATTTCATGCTTAAAGAAATTTACGAGCAACCTGATGCTATTAAAGACACATATAGAGGAAGGCTATTACTAGATAAAGCAATTATCAAAATGTCTGGGATAGAAGACAACATGAAAAGATTTCTTAATGCAGATCGCATTATTATAGTTGCGTGTGGTACTTCCTGGCATGCTGGTTTGGTTGCTGAATATATTTTTGAAGATTTAGCCAGAATTCCGGTTGAGGTGGAATATGCTTCAGAATTTAGATACAGAAACCCAGTAATAACTGAAAAGGATGTTATAATTGCTATTTCTCAATCGGGAGAAACGGCTGACACTTTAGCAGCGATAAAACTAGCAAAATCAAAAGGAGCATTTGTTTTTGGAGTTTGCAATGTTGTGGGATCTTCAATAGCTAGAGAAGCTGATGCTGGAGCCTATACACATGCAGGACCAGAAATTGGTGTGGCTTCCACAAAAGCATTCACAACTCAAATTACTGTATTGTACCTAATAGCTCTTAGAATGGCAAGAGCCAAAGGAACAATATCAAGTTCAGAATTTAGACACCATCTCTTGGAATTAGAAATGATTCCGGATAAGGTTAGTAAAGCTTTGGAGTCTGACAAGCATATTAAAATGATTGCAGATATTTACAAGGATGTCAATAACTTTTTATATTTAGGTAGAGGCTATAATTTCCCTGTAGCGTTAGAAGGGGCATTGAAACTTAAAGAGATATCATACATTCATGCTGAAGGTTATCCAGCAGCAGAAATGAAGCATGGACCAATTGCTTTAATAGATGATCAAATGCCGGTAGTTGTTATTGCAACTAACAACGGTCATTATGATAAAATTGTAAGCAATATCCAGGAAATTAAATCTAGAAGTGGAAGAATTATTGGTATTGTTACAAAAGGAGATACAATAGTTAGAGATTTAGCTGATCATGTTATAGAAGTTCCAGAGACTTTAGAATCACTTACACCTTTATTGACAACAATTCCTTTACAACTATTATCTTATCACATAGCAGTTATGTTAGATAAAAATGTCGATCAACCTCGTAATTTGGCAAAATCGGTCACTGTAGAGTAGGAATTATTGCAAAATCTGCATTTTTAGTATCGTTTTTTTCAATAAATGGTGAAAAAACGTATATTGCTCATATTAAATTAACTAAAACTACACAATGAGAAAATCCCTTTCAATTTTATTGATGCTAGTTTGTGGTATAACGTACTCACAAACAGCCGTCTCTGGATCAGTTGTTGACGATAGCAGTCAGCCACTTCCAGGAGCTAACGTTATTGTTATAGGAACTTCTAGTGGAGATGTAACTGACTTTGATGGAAATTTTACTTTTAAGGTCAATCAAGAACCTCCATTTAGTGTTCAAGCAAGTAGCGTAGGATTTGAATCTGTTATAATAGAAGTGACAGAAAACAATCAAGTTTTAAACTTTGTTTTGAATGAAGGAAACTTCCTTGATGAAGTAGTAATTTCTGCTTCCAGAACACCAGAACGTATTTTTGAATCACCAGTAACCGTAGAACGACTAGGAATAAAACAAATAAAGAATACGACATCCGTTGACTTTTATGATGGATTGGAAAACCTAAAAGGTGTAGACGTAAACACGAATAGTTTAACGTTTAAGTCGGTTAACGCAAGAGGGTTTGCCACCTTTGCTAATACACGATTTATGCAGTTGGTAGATGGTATGGACAACTCCACACCTGCTCTTAATTTCCCAATTGGGAATTTAGTTGGAATGGTAGAGACAGACGTAGCAAGTGTCGAAGTTCTTCCAGGAGCTTCTTCTGCGTTGTATGGAGCCAATGCCTTTAATGGTATCTTATTCATGAGAAGTAAGAATCCTTTTGACGACGCTGGAATTAGTATATCTCTGAAACAAGGAATTACATCTCAGGAAGCTTCCGGTGATAATGCCTATACAGATCTAGGTGTTAGGATGGCTTTTAAATTTTCTGAAAAGTTTGCTGCAAAAGTGAATTTTGGATATTTACAAGGAACCGATTGGGCTGCTAACAGTAAAGTTGATAAAAATAGGGATGGCGGAACAAGGGCTAACAATGTGGGCTATGACGGTTTAAACGTATATGGCGATGTAGTTGCTCAAAATATAAGATCTCTGTCAGGGCTAGGAATTGTTCCTGATGTAGTAGTAAGTAGGACTGGATATGACGAAAGTGACCTAACGGACTACAATGCAGAAAGTGTAAAAGCTGATTGGGGTTTATATTTTAGACCATTTGAAGATGACTTTGAAATATCTTATGTTGGTAAAGCGGGTACAGGTACTACAATTTACCAGGGAAGTAATAGGTATAATATTGATAGCTTCTTTCAAGAACAACATAAATTAGAAATTAGAAATGATAATTTCTTTTTAAGAGGTTATGTGGTATCTGATAAAGCTGGGGACTCTTATGATATGGTAGCCACAGCCATTCAAATCAACCGTGCCTGGAAAAGTGATGAGCAGTGGTTTCCAGAATATATTGGTACTTATGTGGGAGCAGCTTTGGGAGGTGCGACGGATGAGCAAGCACATGCTGCAGCAAGAGCAGTCGCAGAAAATGGTCGATACGAACCAGGTTCACCAGAATTTAAAGCTGCATTTAATAAAAGTATTAACGATCCTAACATAATAACAGGATCTCAATTCAAGGACGCGTCAAAGTATTATCATGCTGATGGTAATTATAACTTCAGTCATTTAACAGATATTGCTGATATTCAAGTAGGAGGATCTTACCGGCAATATAATTTGAATTCTTCAGGAACTATTTATACAGATAAAGATGGTCCAATAGATTATAATGAATATGGTATATATACTCAAATCCAAAAAGAATTTCCTTTAAATGAAGACATGGATCTTAAATTAACTGGATCTGTACGTTATGATAAATCAGAATTTTTTGATGGTTTTGTGTCTCCAAGAATATCTGCAGGCTTAACTGTTAATAGAAATCATAACATTAGAGCTTCAGTACAAACAGGATTCAGAAATCCAACAACACAAGATTTATTTATAGGATTAGATACTGGTGCATATATTTTAATAGGATCAGCTGCAGATAATTTAAACCGTTTTACAAAACCACATAATATAAGTGGAACGGCACAACAGGATCTAGGACAACCGGCAACCATAACTCAGTCAGGTGGTGTTGCTTACACAAATTCATATACACTAAGTTCAGTACGTGCGCTGGGAGAAACTGGAAATCCAGCGGATTTAGAAGTAGCAAATCCAAGTTTAGTTAAACCAGAACAGGTTAGTTCTGCTGAAGTTGGCTACAGAGGAAAATACAACAAATTTATAGTTGACTTTAGTGCTTATTACAATAAGTACAAAGATTTTATCTCCCAGGGTCGAGTTATCTCTCCTTTTTATGGTACTGTTGGAGACGGTACTTTATCTGTTGCTGCAATATCCAATGATGATTTTGAAGTTTATGGCACTTATACTAACGCAGAGGCTGATATTAATTCTTATGGAGCTTCTATTGGGCTTTCAACTAAAGTCTTTGATGATTTTGATTTAAGCGGAAATTACACGTATGCTAAACTGGATTTTGATCAGGAAAAATATCCAGATTTTGTAACAAACTTCAACACTCCGGAACATAAATTCAAAGCATCTTTTGGCAATACTGAATTATTCGAAAATTTCGGATTTAATATCTCTTACAGATTTAGTGATGATTATTTTTGGGAAGCAACATTTGGAGATGGTCTTGTGCCAGAATTCCATGTGCTTGATGCTCAAATAAACTATAGAGTTCCAAGCTTGAAATCGACTATTAAGGTTGGAGGCACAAATCTTACTGGTAAAGAATACTATACTGCTTATGGTACAGGATTTATAGGATCAATGTACTACATATCATTGACAATTAACAACTTATAATAATTATGAAAAAGACTATAATTAAATTAAAATATATTTGGCTGTTAATTATCCTTTTAGGATTTACAGCATGTAACGATGAAGAAGATATTTTAGCCGATTATAATGTTGAATCATCTGATGTTGAACTTTTACCGGAATTAACTTCTGGCTCAGCAGATTTTTCAAAATTTGTAGCTATAGGTAATTCTTTTACAGCTGGTTTTACAGACAATGCGTTATTTATTGCAGGACAAGAAAATTCTTTACCTAATATATTGTCACAAAAATTTGCGTTAGCAGGTGGTGGAAGTTTTACTCAACCATTAATGAATGATAATGTAGGAGGCCTTCTTTTTGGTGGCAATCAAATGCCTGATGGAAGTTTTGGCCCAAGATTATATTTCGATGGTTCAGGACCTGCTGGTTTACCAGGAGTACCTTCAACAGAGGTTTTTGCACCATCTAATGGACCTTACAACAATGTAGGTGTGCCTGGAGCAAAAAGTTATCATTTATTATATGATGGTTATGGTAATCCTGCCAATTTAGCAACAACACCTGCAACTGCTAATCCTTACTTTGTAAGAATGGCATCTGCATCTAATGCAACAGTACTTGGTGATGCTATGTCGCAAAGTCCGTCATTCTTTTCTTTATGGATTGGAAACAATGATGTATTAGGATATGCCTTATCTGGAGGAGATGGATCTGATCCAATTACTCCTTCTGCTGGTCCTCCAGGAGTTGGTTTTGATCAAACCTATGGAGCACTTATTGCAACATTAACACCAGGTGGTGCAGAAGGTGTTGTAACTAATATTCCTTATGTTACAACAATACCACATTTTACAACAGTACCTTATAATCCATTAGATCCTTCTAATCCAGATTTTGGGCCACAAATTCCACTGTTAAATACAATATTTGGAGCTATAAATCAAGTTTTTGCTCAAGTAGACCCAACACGTATCATTGTGTTTTCTCAAACAGAAGCAAGTGCTGTAGTAATTAAAGATGAAAGTTTAGCTGATATATCTGCGACAATAACTGGAGCACTATTATCAAACCTTCCAGCATTTGAAGCTTTTATTGCACAATTTGGATTGCCACCTCAGGCAGCTCCTTCTGTAGCAGGTTTATTAGGTTTCGTTTATGGGCAAGCTAGACAAGCTACAGAAGATGATTTATTTGTATTACCAAGTAGCAGCGTAATTGGTACTGTTAATACTGATAATATGGCGTTTTTAATGGGTCAAGGGTTGCCACAAACATTAGCTGGTCAATTTTCAGTTGAAGGAGTGTCACTTCCATTAGCAGATAAATGGGTTTTAATACCAAGCGAACAAATGGAAATTAAAGCGGCAACAGATGCCTTTAATGCAACTATAGAAGCAACTGCAACACAAGCAGGATTAGCTTTTGTAGATGCGAATGATTTAATGCAACAATTAGCGAACGGAAATTATTCGTCTGGAGATTTTACACCAACTTCCAATTTAGTATTGGGAGGCGCATTTTCATTAGATGGTGTTCATCCAACAGCAAGAGGTTATGCAATACTAGCTAACGAATTCATGAAAGCTATTGATGCCACTTATGGTTCTAATTTTGAAGCGTCTGGTAATTTTACTGATATTGGAGATTATCCAACAAATTATCATCCAACTCTTCAATAAATAAAGAGCAAAATATATTTTAAAACGTCTTCACTGTGAAGACGTTTTTTTTGATCAAAAAAGAATAATTTGCTATTTTTTTTAAATTAAAAAATTTATCTTTGCTGGCGAAAAACCATTGTACTCAACTCGATTGGGTAAGGCTGTTTTTCTGTTTTAGTTTAATAAAAAAATAATAGTAATGTCAAAAGTTACAGGTAAAGTTGCACAAATTATAGGTCCGGTTATAGACGTAGTATTTGCAAATGAAGCAGATCTTCCAAAAATCTATGACTCATTGGAAATAAAAAGAGAAGATGGCTCAATATTGGTTCTGGAAGTACAGTCTCATATTGGAGAAGAAACTGTTAGAACTGTAGCTATGGACTCTTCAGATGGCTTGAGTAGAGGAATTGAAGTTGTTTCAACTGGAGCTCCTATTCAAATACCAATAGGTGAAAATGTATATGGACGTTTATTTAATGTAATTGGAGATGCCATAGATGGTATGGGAAACTTGCCTAAAGCAGGAAAAAATGGATTACCTATACATAGAGAAGCTCCAAAATTTGAAGAGCTGTCAACTTCTACTGAAGTACTTTTTACAGGGATTAAAGTAATCGATTTGATCGAGCCTTATGCAAAAGGTGGTAAGATTGGGTTATTTGGTGGTGCTGGAGTGGGTAAAACAGTATTATTAATGGAGTTGATCAACAATATTGCTAAAGCTCATGGTGGTCTTTCAGTGTTTGCAGGCGTAGGAGAAAGAACTCGTGAAGGGAATGATT
>CAYTSL010000009.1:0-18076 GCA_964440415.1 uncultured Flavobacteriaceae bacterium | reverse complement strand
ATTTTGGTCAGTTGTTTATAACTGATACTCATGCCGAAAGAACCGAAAATGTGGTTAAACAGATACATCAATCGTACAAAATATTTAAATTATGAAACGTCTGATAATTATTTTATTGATTACTATCAATGTCAGTTGTTCCAAAAACCCGGAAACATTTATTGAACATATAAATGGTTATTGGGAAATAGAAAGTGTGGTGTTAGCAGATGGAACTGAACGTAACTACTCATACAATGAAACTATTGATTTTTTTAGCATTAATGATAGCTTGAAAGGTTTCAGAAAAAAACTAAAACCAAATTTAGAAGGTAAATTCATAACTTCTAAAGATTCAGAAATACTAGAGTTGGTTGTTGAAAATGATAGTTTAAATACTTATTACTCTACACCATTTGCCACTTGGAAAGAAACAATTTTATTTGCCGATAGTATGAATTTAAAAATTATCAATGAGAATAAAAATGTATATTTATATAAGCGTTATATTCCTTTAAATTTAGAATAAATGTCCAAACGTCATAAGGAAAATTTAAAAATTTCAGAAGCTCTTCAAGAATTTATTAAAACCAATCGGTTACAATCTGGTCTAGACAAAATAAATGTAGCTGATGCTTGGGCTAGCGTAATGGGAAATGGAGTTAATAACTATACGACTGCTATTAAGCTAGAAAGAAATACACTATATGTTCAATTAAGTTCTTCTGTACTTCGCGAAGAATTAAGTTATGGAAGGGATAAGATAATTAACATGATAAATGAGGCTTTAGGAAAAGAGACCGTAAAGAAATTAGTACTTCGTTAATAAACTATTTACCATAATTTTAAAATAAAAAACAGAAATTCACTGATTTTTAAAAATATTGGCATTACTTTTGCAACTTATTAATAAATATTAAATTTTAAATTATGAGTAAAGGAACAGTAAAGTTCTTCAATGACGCCAAAGGATTTGGATTCATTACAGAAGAAGGTTCAAACAAAGAGCACTTTGTGCACTTTTCAGGTCTAATTGATGAAATTCGCGAAGGCGACGAAGTTGAATTCGATCTAACAGAAGGTAAAAAAGGATTAAACGCAGTAAACGTAAAAGTTGTCTAATATATACGCTTAAACTTTTTAGAAAAAAACGCAACCATTTGGTTGCGTTTTTTGTTTGTATTAATTATTAAAACATTTCTCTTCCAGAAAAATGAAAACTGCCTTCTATTTCTGCATTCTCATCGCTATCACTTCCATGAACAGCATTTTCACTAATAGATTCTGCAAATAATTTTCGAATTGTCCCATCTGCAGCTTCTGCAGGATTAGTGGCACCAATTAAAGTTCTAAAATCATCTACTGCATTTTCTTTTTCTAAAATAGCTGCAACTATTGGACCTCGTGTCATATAAGTGACCAAGTCTCTAAAAAAAGGTCTTTCTTCATGTATTGAATAAAATGATTCTGCATCAGATTTTGTCATTTGGGTTAACTTCATTGCCACAATTCTAAATCCTGAAGCAACAATTTTTTCAATAATTGCACCAATGTGCCCTTTTTCAACAGCATCAGGCTTAAGCATTGTAAATGTTCTGTTTGTTACCATTTGTTCTTTTTAATTTCGTTCAAAAGTAATATTTTTATATTGATTGACAAATCTTAACAGATTTACTCAATTCTATTTAGTTAGATAGTTTATAAAGATTCTTTTCTAGAATACTATTAAAAGAATAAAAAAAGCTAATCAAACCTGAAAAACTTGGCTCAAAAGTATCAGATGATTTTAAAAATTATTGTATTAAATTGTATATTCGTTGTCTATGAATAAAAAGGATATAACTAGGTTAAAACTGCTGCTTTCTCAACCAAAAAAAATTGTAATTGTTTCTCATAAAAATCCTGATGGAGATGCTATTGGCTCTAGTCTGGGACTGTATCATTTTTTAATCAAATTAGATCATGAAGTAAGTGTTATCATGCCAAATGATTATCCAGAGTTTTTAAAATGGATGCCCAATCAAGATATAATTAAGGATTATGAAACCAATAAAAAAATCGCGAACGAACTCATTGAAGAGGCCGATATAATTTTCACTCTAGATTTTAATTCACTTGAACGAGCTGGAGATATGGAATACAGTTTAAATAATTCAGAGGCAATTAAAATTATGATCGACCATCATCAACAGCCTTCAGATTATGCGACCTTTATGTATTCTGATGTATCTATTTGCTCAACCAGCCAAATGGTTTATCATTTTATAAATATGCTTGGTGAAGACCATCTGATTGATAGCAATATTGGAACCTGTTTATATACTGGAATAATGACAGATACAGGTTCTTTTAGGTTTTCCTCAACAACGAGTACGACCCATAGAGCTGTAGCAGATTTAATTGAAAAGGGTGTGGACAATTCAGCAATACACAGCCATGTCTATGACACTAATAGTTATAATAGATTGCAACTGTTGGGTTGTGCGTTAAATAATTTAAAGGTAATTCCAGAATTAAAAACCGCTTACATTACGTTATCTCAAAAAGAATTAAATAAGTATAATTTTAGAAAAGGAGATACAGAGGGAGTTGTTAACTATGGGCTATCCTTACAAGATATTGTTTTCGCAGTGATTTTTATTGAACATAAACAAGAAGGAATTGTTAAGATTTCTTTTCGATCTAACGGGGATTTTTCAGTAAATGATTTTGCTAGAAATCATTTTAATGGAGGAGGACATACCAATGCAGCAGGAGGAAGAAGTAATTTACCTTTGCAGAAAACAGTTGAAAAATTTATTAGTATCTTGCCTGATTATAAAAAAGACCTCAATAAATGAACAAATTAATAACTATAAGTGTGTTACTTCTGGCATTTATCTCATGTAAATCTCCAGAGGCTCGTAAACCTGTTTCAGTGAAAACAGGGACCTTCATGGATGCTTCGGTTGTAAGAAATAAAGCATTACATGAACAACAGAAACAGTTATTTGAAAACTATATGACGGAACGTCCTGAAAAGGAATTTATCGCATCGTCTAACGGTTTTTGGTATGCCTATAATTCTGAAAAAAGTATTGATACAACAACTGTCCAATTTGGTGATGTAATTAATTTTGATTTTGATATTAAGCGAATTAATGGTGAAGTAGTTTATTCAAAAGAAGAATTAAAGACCAGAAATTATTCCATGGATCAGGAAAAATTATTTTCAGGTTTACGTGAAGGACTGAAACTTATGAAAAAAGGTGAAACCATGACTTTTTTATTCCCTTCTCAAAAAGCCTTTGGTTATTATGGCGACAATAATAAAATAGGAACGAATGTTCCAATAATATGTAAAGTTACAGTTAATTCAATAACAAAAAACGAATCTAATTAATATGAAATTTTTAAAAGTTCCAATGACAGTTTTCCTACTCGCTCTACTGATGAGTGCTACTTCTTGTAATTCTAAATATCAAGATCTTGAAGATGGTTTATATGCCGAATTCGTAACCAATAAAGGCGTAATGGTTGCAAAATTAACTCATGAAAAAACTCCCGTGACAGTGGCTAATTTTGTAGCCCTTGCAGAAGGTAATCATCCATTGATTGCAGACTCCCTAAAAGGAAAAAAATATTACAATGGTATTATATTTCATCGTGTAATAGATAAATTTATGATTCAAGGTGGTGATCCAACTGGAACAGGTTCAGGTGGGCCTGGTTATAAATTTGAAGATGAATTTCATCCAGATCTAAAGCATAATAAACCTGGAATACTATCTATGGCCAATTCTGGTCCAGCGACAAATGGCAGCCAGTTTTTCATAACTGAAACCCCAACTCCAAACCTAGATAACAGACACACCGTTTTTGGCGAATTAGTTAAAGGAATAGAAATTCAAGATTCAATTTCAAATGTAGAAACAACGAAACCAGGTAATAAACCTCTTGAAGATGTGGTAATTCAAGAGTTGAATATAATAAGAGTTGGTTTAACAGCTAAAACATTTGATGCTCCAAAAGTATTCACTGAAGAGTTACCAAAAATTAAAGAACAACAGGATAAATTGAAGGAGGAACAGCGTTTAAAGCAGGAAGAAGAGATAAAAGTTCGTGAAGCAAAAAATGCTGAAGCTGCAAAAGAATTGAAACCACTTTTAGATGGATATTTGAGTAAAGCAAAAACCTCTGCTTCAGGACTAAAAGCATATTATATAGAAAATGGAAATGGCGAAAAACCTAAACCAGGAGCTAACGTAAAGGTGAATTACGAAGGATACTTTACAGATGGTAGATTATTTGACAGCAATATAAAAGAAGTAGAAGAAAGGCATGGTATGCTTAATCCAATGAAGGTGCAACGAAAAATGTACGATCCTATGCCAATGCAAATTAGTCCTGATGCTAGAATGATAGCAGGATTTAAAGAGGCTGTAGCTCAATTAAAAGTAGGTGATAAAACTTTTTTCTATTTACCATATCATTTAGCTTATGGCGAAAATGCTAAAGGCCCTATTCCAGCAAAATCTGATTTAATATTTATTATTGAAATGGTTGAGATAGTAAAGCCAGAAAGTAAACAATAACAATTTTATTTTTTGAATATAATTAAAAAAGCAGCTCTCAGAGCTGCTTTTTTATCAATTACTTTGTTGGTATATTCTTTATGATTTCCAACACGTATTTATAATATTTTTGTGCAGATGATATACTCGCTCGTTCATCTGGTGAATGCGCTCCACGAATGGTAGGTCCAAAACTAATCATATCCATTTCAGGATAATTAGTTCCTAAAATTCCACATTCTAATCCAGCATGACATGCTGCTACATGAGGTTTTTCACCATTCATTTTAATATAAAGCTCTTCCATTACTTTTAAAATAGCAGAATCCATATTTGGTTTCCATCCTGGATAACTTCCAGAGAGCTCAACTTCACAACCAGTTAACTCAAAGGCAGCACGAAGCGTATTGGCTAAATCCATTTTAGAACTCTCAACAGAACTACGAGTTAAACAACCAATTTTTATGTTTCCGTCTTTAACAATTACTCGTGCTACATTGTTAGATGTTTCTACCAAATCAGGAATATCTGCACTCATTCTAAATACACCATTCCAAGCAGCATATAAGGCTCTTGTTAATCCTTCTTGCACACCTAAATCCATAATTTTCTCTGGAGTATCTGTTTTAGAAACTTCAATAACCAATTCTGGTTCCATTGTTTTAAGTTCTGTCTTAATTTCATCTCCAAGATTCTTCATATCGTCAACAAAAGCATCTTCGTGTACAACATCAATAGCCACTATTGCTTTACTTTCTCTTGGAATTGCATTTCGCAAGCTTCCTCCATCAATTTCAGAGATTCGCATTCCAAAATTTTCAAAACCATCAAACAACACTCTATTTAATATCTTATTTGAGTTACCAAGTCCTTCATGAATTTGCATACCAGAGTGACCACCTTGTAATCCTTTTACTTTTATTACATATCCAACTTTAGATTCTGGTGTTTCTTCTTCATTATAGGTTCTGGTAGCAGTCACATCAATTCCACCTGCACACCCAACTCCTATTTCATCGTCTTCTTCTGTATCCAGATTTAATAAAATTTCACCATCTAAAACTCCTCCTTTCAATCCTTGAGCTCCGGTCATTCCTGTTTCTTCATCAATTGTAAACAAAGCTTCAATTGCTGGATGGGGAATATCTGTGCTTTCTAAAATTGACATGATTGTTGCTACACCCAAACCATTATCAGCTCCAAGTGTTGTCCCTTTTGCCTTTACCCAATCATCTTCAATAAACATTTCTATGCCTTGAGTATCAAAATCGAAATCAGTATCGTTATTTTTTTGGTGAACCATATCAAGATGTGATTGTAAAACAACAGTTTTTCTTTCTTCCATTCCCGCAGTTGCCGGCTTTTTAATAATTACGTTTCCTACTTCGTCTTCAATAGTTTCCAATCCTAGATTGTTACCAAATTCTTTCATAAATGCAATAACTTGTTCTTCTTTTTTAGAACCTCTTGGAACTGCATTTAACTTTGCAAAATTTTTCCACAGGCTTTTTGGTTGTAATTGTAATATTTCAGGATTCATTTGAATGGATTTAAAGTACTTTCAAAGGTACGAATTGAATTGGTTTTTTTAATTACATTTGAACAATGTTTAAGGATAAAAAAACTTTAATTGCCTTTTCTATAATCCCACAATTTTTGCTTGTAAAATTAGTAGGAAGTAATCATGAATTAATAGAGACCTACTACACTAATGGCATGTATCAATTTACCTCTAAATTATTGCGTTATGTATTTGGTTGGCTGCCCTTTTCTTTTGGAGATATTTTCTATGCGTTGGCAGTAATTTACATGATAAGATGGCTACTTAAAAATAGAAAACGCTTTATAAAAGATACAAAAAAATGGTTTGCAGAAGTCATCAGTTTTTTTGCTATTATCTATTTTGCATTTCATGTATTTTGGGGAATGAACTATTACAGAATTCCTCTAAATGAATCATTAGGATTTGAAAAAGAATATACCACAGAACAGTTAGTTGATATAACTAAAAGGTTAATAAATAAAACGAATTCAGTTCATCTGGAAATTACAAATAATGATACTGTTAAAGTGGTTATGCCTTATACAAAAGAAGAAATTCTTCATAAGGCGCCAGAAGGTTATAAAATTTTAGAAAAAACCTATCCATATTTAAATTATAAGCCAGCTAGTGTTAAAAAGTCTTTGTTTAGTTTACCTCTAACCTATATGGGTTTTAGTGGTTATTTAAATCCACTAACGAATGAAGCTCATGTAGATGCATTGATTCCTGTTTATAAATTTCCAACCACAACCTGCCACGAAATTGCACATCAATTGGGTTATGCCGCAGAAAATGAGGCTAATTTTATGGGTTGTTTGGCCTCTTTACACAATGAAGACATTCATTTTGTATATTCGGGATATGCCTTTGCTTTGCGACATTGCGTAAATGAAGTTTACAAGAAAGATCCTGAATTATTTAAGGAACTGGTTGAATCTATAAACAAAGGTGTAAGAAAAAATTATAAGGAGGTTCGTGATTTTTGGGATCAATACAAAAATCCAACCGAACCAATATTTAAATCGACTTATAATGCTTATCTGGAAGCAAATGATCAAGAAGGTGGAATGGAAAGTTACAACTATGTTGTTGACTTGATGGTACATTATTTTGAGGATAAAATTTAAAATGAATAAACACATCTCAAGTTTACAGAATCCACTGGTAAAACAATGGATTACCTTAAAGGAAAAATCAAGATCCAGAAAAAAAACTGGATTGTTTTTAATTGAAGGAAAGCGTGAATTATCATTAGCAATAAAAGGTAATTATACTATTGAGACATTGTTGTTCTATCCTGATTTATTTTCAGAAAGTGAAGCCAACGCTTTAAGTCATTATAATATTGATATTATAGAAATTACCAAAGAGGTATATCAAAAATTAGCCCATCGAGAGACAACAGAAGGTGTGATTGCTGTTGCAAAAACAAAGGAATTATCATTAGACAGTTTAAAACTAAATAATAAAACACCTTTAATTTTGGTTGCTGAAGCACTAGAAAAACCTGGAAACATAGGAGCTTTATTACGTACTACTGATGCCGCTAATGTAGACGCAGTTATTATTGCAAACCCGAAAACCGATCTATATAACCCAAACATTATTCGTTCCAGTGTTGGTTGTGTATTCACAAATCAAATTGCGACTGGAAGCACTTCTGAAATTATTCAATATTTAAAAGACAACAACATCGACATCTATTGTGCTGTTTTACAAGCAAGTGTTGATTATCACACTCAAGAATTCACAAAACCGACTGCTATTGTTGTTGGAACAGAAGCAACTGGCTTAAGTGATGAATGGCTACAAAACTCAACTCAAAACATAATGATACCTATGCAAGGGGAAATAGATTCATTAAATGTTTCCGTTGCCGCCGGAATTCTTATTTTTGAAGCCAAACGACAAAGAGACTTTAAATAACCATATGACCTCAACAACACTTTTTTACATCATAATTGGAATTTTAATCTTTAAATTCTTTATAGATAAAATTTTGAATTACCTAAACGCAAAGCATTTTAATGATGTATTACCAAAACAAATTAGTGATGTTTATGAGGCCGAAGAATATAAAAAATCACAATCATATAAAACAATAAATTATAAGTTTGGCATACTTACCACCACTTTTTCGTTGGTTATAACCTTATTATTTTTTCTATTTGACGGATTTGAATTTGTGGACAACATAGCCAGAAGGTATAGTAGTAACTCCATAATAATTGCACTTATTTTCTTCGGAATTATCATGATAGGAAGCGATTTTATTTCCACTCCTTTTTCGTATTATAAAACCTTTGTGATCGAGGAAAAATTCGGATTCAATAAAACTACGCTTAAGACTTTCTTTTTCGATAAAATAAAAGGTTGGCTTATGATGGCAATTCTTGGTGGAGGCATATTAGCGCTTATCATTTGGTTTTATCAACTAACAGGTCAGCAATTTTGGTTATATGCCTGGGCTTTAGTTGCTGTTTTTACTATTTTTTTAAATATGTTCTACGCAAAACTCATTGTGCCATTATTTAATAAGCAAAAACTCTTGGAAGATGGTGTTTTAAAGGATAAGATATCGAAGTATGCGAAATCGGCTGGATTCAATCTGGAAAAAATCTTTGTAATTGATGGTTCCAAAAGAAGCACCAAGGCCAATGCTTATTTTTCTGGATTTGGCAGAGAGAAACGCGTAACATTATACGATACTTTGATTAATGATCTTGAAGAAGATGAAATCGTCGCTGTACTAGCTCATGAAGTTGGACATTATAAAAAGAATCATATTATTTTTAATCTGATTACATCTATTTTATTAACAGGATTAACACTTTTTATACTTTCTATTTTTATATCAAAACCAATATTATCAGAAGCGTTAGGAGTTAATATTCCAAGTTTTCATATTGGCTTAATTGCATTTGGATTATTATATAGCCCTATAAGTGAATTAACTGGTTTGATAATGAATTATGTTTCTCGTAAATTTGAGTATCAGGCAGACAATTTTGCAAAAGTTACCTACAAACCAGAACCACTGATAAGCGGATTAAAAAAGCTATCTAAAAATAGTTTAAGCAATCTTACTCCTCACAAAGCTTATGTGTATATGCATTATTCTCATCCAACCTTGTTAGATAGAATTATAAGCTTAAATTCTAGTACATAATACTAATGAATGTCTTAAATAAATATATATAAACAAATACAGAAGGCGTCTAACGCAACGAATAACAAAAAAACTGGGCAATTCTAGCTTAAGTAAAAGATATAACCCAGATAATCTCCCAGAAATTAAAAGAATATTAGTTTGCAGACCAAATCACAGATTAGGAAATCTTTTATTAATTACTCTAATTATACAAGAAATAAGAAAAACCTTTCCAGATTGTAAAATTGATTTGTTTGTTAAAGGTGGGTTAGCTCCTATAGTCTTCCCAAATTACAAGAATATTGATGCTTTTATAGAATTACCTAAAAAACCATTCAAACAGCTTTTTAAATATATCAGAACATGGCTTTTGATTAGAAACAAACACTACGATATAGTACTTAACGTGACTAGTACATCATCTTCCGGCGGATTAGCAACTAAATTTTCAAAATTTACTTTCAAAATTTTCGGTGATGAAACAGTACTGAATGAAATACTGTTAAATACTTGATTTTAGCTCTAATTGTAGTTTAAAAATCAGTTAATCTTTTCCTACAATTAAAATTGGAGAGTCTATTGTAAGTTAAATATCTTATTGTTACATTTATTCTTATGACAGAGATTGATATTGAAAAGGAGAATACCGCCATAGCTAAGGCATACAAACAACTTTTAAAAGTTAGCTACAGAATCTTATCAACAGAGGATAAAAAATTAATTCGCTCTGCTTTTGAGGTTTCTCTGGACGCCCATAAAGATCAAAGGAGAAAATCAGGTGAAGCTTATATATTCCATCCACTTGCAGTAGCCACAATTGTTGCTGAACAAATAGGATTGGATGCTACATCCATAGCTGCTGCTTTGTTGCATGATGTTGTTGAGGATTCGCTAGACTACACAATTGCCGATATAGAGCAAATGTTTGGTGAAGCTGTCGCAAGAATAGTTGATGGTCTTACCAAAATTTCCTCTTTAAAGAAAGAAGTGGATATATCTCAACAAGCTGAGAATTTCCGAAAAATGCTATTGACACTAAATGATGACATAAGGGTAATTATTATAAAAATTGCGGATAGATTACATAATATGCAAACAATGGATGCAATGCGACCCGATAAACAGGTTAAGATTGCAAGTGAAACATTATATATTTATGCACCCCTAGCACATAGAATTGGTCTCTACAACATAAAAACCGAACTAGAGGACCTTAGTTTAAAATACACAGAACCGGAAGTATATAAAGATATTCTTAATAAAATTAAAGAAAGTAAAGAAGACCAAGATGCCTATATAAAAGATTTTACAAAAGTAATTGCCGATTCTTTAAACGATGAAAATTTAAATTATGAAATAAAAGGACGTCCTAAATCTATTTTTTCTATTAAGAAAAAAATGATAAATCAAGGTGTTTCTTTCGATGAGGTATATGATAAATTTGCTGTTAGAATTATCTATAAATCTGACATAGCTAATGAAAAATTCCTTGCTTGGAAAATATATTCCATCGTTACAGATCATTTCAGGCCAAATCCAATCAGGTTGCGGGACTGGATTTCTTCTCCAAAATCTACTGGATATGAGGCATTGCACATTACAGTAATGGGGCCTAAAGGAAGATGGGTAGAGGTGCAAATAAGAAGCGCACGCATGAATGAAATTGCTGAAAAAGGTTATGCTGCTCATTACAAATACAAAGAAGGAAAGGAAAACGAAGAAGATGGATTAGAAGATTGGATAAATAAACTTCAAGAGGCTTTAGAAAATCCTGATACTAATGCTGTTGATTTCGTTGAACAATTTAAATTAAATCTTTATTCAAAAGAAATATTTGTATTCACACCCAAAGGTGATCTAAAATCACTTCCAAAAGGAGCTACTCCATTAGATTTTGCCTTTAGTATTCATACTGAAGTTGGTTTGAAAACTCGAGGAGCTAAAGTCAATAGTAAACTGGTGCCATTAAGTCATGAATTAAAAAGTGGAGATCAGGTTGATATTATAACATCTGAAAAATCCAAACCCAATACCAATTGGCTGGATTACGCAACCACAGCAAGAGCCAGAAGTAAAATTAAATCTGCCCTCAAGGAAGATACCAAAAAAATTGGAGTAGAAGGTAAAGAAATACTGCGTAGAAAGTTAAAACAGCTTAAGATTGATCTAAATGAAAAATCTATTAATGAACTTGTAAGATATTTCAAACTTAAAACCAGTTTAGATCTTTTTTACCGTATTGGAGTTGGATCTATAGATAATAAAATGCTCAAAAGCTTTGCCGCTCAAAGAAGCAATGTTCTTATGAGTTTTATAAAAAATAAAATTACCAGGAAGCAAAACCTATCAAAGGAAGAGCTTAATAAAGAGGAATTGACTTCTAATTTTGACATGCTCGTATTTGGTAAAGATGAGCAAAAGTTAGACTATAAAATCGCAAATTGCTGTAATCCCATTCCTGGAGATTCTGTCTTTGGATTTACAACAATAAATGATGGCATAAAAGTGCATAAAAAGAACTGTCCAAATGCTGTGAGTTTACAATCAAATTATGCTTACAGGATAATGCCTGCCAAATGGATTGACTCCACACAACAGGAATTTATAGCAGAGTTACGTCTCACTGGAATAGATAATTTGGGTCTCCTGAATGATATAACAAATGTGATCTCCTCTAATATGCACGTGAATATGAAGAGTATAAGTTTTGATACAAATGGTGGACTCTTTAATGGAAAAATAAAGATAGTTGTAAAAAACAATACAGTTGTTAATAAACTTATGCAAAATCTTAAAAAAATAAATGGTATTGAGAAAGTAAATAGAGTTTAATACTATAAATTTGCCATAGAATATGAGTGCAAAAAAAGATAGTAGAAATCAGGAAATTGTTAAGGATGTTTTCACAAAGTTTTTAGAAGAAAACGGACATAGAAAAACGCCTGAACGGTACGCAATTCTTCAAGAAATTTATGATAATGACGATCATTTTGATATTGAATCTTTGTACATAAGTATGAAGAATAAAAAGTATCGAGTAAGCAGGGCAACGCTTTATAATACTATTGATTTATTATTGGAAAGTGGTTTGGTAAGAAAGCATCAGTTTGGTCAGAATCAAGCACAATATGAAAAATCATATTTTGATAAACAACATGATCATGTAATTCTAATTGATACTGGAGAAGTAATAGAATTTTGTGATCCCAGAATTCAATCTATTCAAAAAACTCTTGAGGAAGTATTCGATATAGAAATCAAGAATCACTCACTTTACTTTTACGGAAACAAAAAAACTAACTAACTTATTTATTACGAATGGCAGTAGATTTACTACTTGGATTACAATGGGGAGATGAAGGCAAAGGAAAAATTGTTGATGTATTAACCTCAAATTATGATATTATTGCTAGATTTCAAGGTGGTCCTAATGCTGGTCATACTTTGGTTTTTAATGGTCAAAAACATGTATTACATACAATTCCTTCAGGAATTTTTCATGATAAGGCTCACAATCTAGTTGGGAATGGAGTTGTAATTGATCCAGTAATTTTTAAAAAAGAACTGGAAAAACTTGAAGAAAATGGTATTGAATATAGACCAAAACTTTTTATTTCAAGAAAAGCACATCTAATTTTACCGACTCACAGATTATTAGATGCTGCGAGTGAAGCTTCAAAGGGTAAGGCAAAAATTGGTTCTACTTTAAAAGGTATTGGACCTACTTACATGGATAAAACTGGTCGAAACGGAATTAGAGTCGGAGATATTGAATTAAGTGATTGGAAAGATAAATATCGAGCCCTTGCCAATAAGCATGAATCCATGATTAGTTTTTATAAGGTTGACATTCAATATGACCTAAATGAGCTGGAAGCAGAATTTTTTGAAGCTGTTAATCTTCTAAAATCATTAACGTTCATTGATTCTGAAGAATATATACATCAAGCCTTAAAATCTGGTAAAACCATTCTTGCAGAAGGTGCTCAAGGCTCACTATTAGATATCGATTTTGGAACCTATCCTTACGTTACTTCAAGCAACACTACCGCTGCAGGAGCTTGCACTGGTTTAGGTGTAGCTCCAACTAAAATTGGCGATGTATTCGGAATTTTTAAAGCGTATACTACTCGTGTAGGTTCTGGACCATTCCCAACAGAACTATTTGATGAGGATGGAGCCACTATAAGTCGTGTAGGACAGGAATTTGGAGCTACTACAGGTAGGCCAAGACGTTGTGGATGGCTGGATCTTGTGGCTCTTAAATACGCTTGCCAGGTAAATGGTGTTACACAACTTATGATGATGAAAGGTGATGTTCTGTCCGGATTTAAAAAACTAAAAATTTGTACTTCTTATAAATACAAAGGCGAAGAAATTTCACATCTTCCATTTAATATTGACCCAGAAAATGTAAAACCAGTGTATACAGAGTTTAATGGATGGAAAGCAGATTTAACCAAAATGACAAAAGCTTCACAATTGCCTGAAGAGCTTAAAAATTATATCAAATTTTTAGAACGTGAACTAAATATTCCTATTAAAATAGTATCAGTTGGTCCTGATAGAAAGCAAACCATATTTACTTAAAAGATCTCTGTTATTAAATAATAAACCTGCTAAAACAATGATTTAACAGGTTTTATTTTTTGCAAAAAAGGAGCTAGTCCAACCGTTTCATAAAAAAATCATAATTGGTAATTAAACGAAGATTTAATCGTTATTTTTATGACCAAATTGAAAGCATATTGAAATTAATAAAACTTATAATCTTATTACTTATTCTATGTTTGTATCATAGTAATACACTAGCGCAGGAGAGAAAAAGAATTCAAATAGAATATTCTGGTTTTCTTGACAAAGATCAAGACAATTATCCAGGTGCAACGGTACTTACACGAGACAATTCACAACAAGTCCACATTGTTCATGAAGGAGTTAATATGTGGTGTGATAAAGCTATTCATTATGGAGAAGAGGACTTTATAGAAGCTTATGGAAATGTAAAAATGAAACAAGGAGATTCCATAAACATGAGTAGCAATTATGCAGAATACAGCGGGAAAAGTAAGCTTGCTTTCGCTAGTGGTGATGTGTTATTAAAAGAGCCTAGCTCTACCTTAACCACTGACACCTTGTATTTTGACAGAGTGAAACAACAAGCTTTTTATAAAAGTAAAGGGAAAGTTGTTCGTGATACTTCGGGTACTATTACCAGCCAAATTGGGAGGTATTACATGAGTACTAAAAAATATCAATTTGTAAGAGATGTTGTTCTTGTAAATCCAGATTATACAATTAATTCAGATAGATTAGACTTTTATACAGAATCTGGACATACTTTTTTATATGGACCAACCACTATTGATAGTAAAGAGAGTAAAATATATTGTGAAAAAGGATTTTACAATACTAAAAATGACACTGGCTATTTTGTAAAACGATCAAGAATAGATTATGACAACCGTATTTTTGAAGGTGATAGCATGTATTTTGACAGGAATATAAGTTTTGCATCAGCAAATAATAATATAAAAGTTACGGATACAATAAATAAAAGTATCATAAGAGGACACTATGCCGAAGTTTTTAGAGAAAAAGACTCTGTTTTTATAACCAAAAAGGCGCTAGCTATTTCAGTACAAGAAAAAGATTCATTATATATACATGGTGACACGTTAATGGTTACAGGTAAACCCGAACATAGAATTACACGTGCATTTAGAAACGTAAAATTGTATAAATCTGATATGAGTGGTAAAGCAGATTCGGTGCACACAGATCACAAAACGGGTCTTACAAAGCTTATTAATGTTTTGCGACCAACAGATGCTTTCACAAAAAAGCAACATCCCGTCCTTTGGAACTTCAGTAATCAAATGACAGGTGATACTATTCATCTTAAATCAAATACCGAAACAGAAAAATTAGATTCATTGATCGTGTTTAATAATGCTTTTTTAGTTAGTAGAGATACTTTAGATGCTGGTTACAATCAAATTTCTGGGCAACGATTAATTGGATTATTTAACGAGGATAATAAACTTTATAATGTTGATGTCATTAAGAATTCAGAAGTGATTTATTTTGCAAGAAATAGTGAGAATGAACTGATAGGAATCAATAAGTCTAAATCTAGTAATATCCAAATAAAAATAATAGGAAATTCAATTGATGAAATAAGGCTTATTAAGCAGATTGACGGGGATTTATTTCCCGAATCTCAATTTCCGCCTAATGCCAGATTACTTAAAGGGTTTGATTGGAGAGAAGATGAACGACCGATGAGTGTTGAAGATTTGTTCAAAGATGATCCACCATTAGTTCTACCGGTAATTAGTGGTATAGAGGATCCGCTTGAGGAAGTTGATTTTTTTGATGATAAAATGATTGGTAGAATTGAAAACGCTCAAAAAGAAGATAACAAAAAAGAAGGCAAAGAAAATAAGGCTGCCAGACAATTACCTCAAGATGTCGTGGAGCGTATAAGAATTCAGGATTCTTTAAAGAAAAGTCCTAAATTAAATAAACCAACATTGCGTAAATCAATACCGAAATAAGAAAGTTAATGCAATCTGACTTTTTTAAATATCAAGCTCAAACAACTCCGCATCCTCTTGCTATGGAAATCTCACATGCAGAGGGAAGTTATATCTATGATACAAACAACAAAGCTTATTTAGACTTTGTTGCTGGTGTATCAGCCTGTAGTTTAGGTCATAGACATCCTAAAGTAGTATCCGCAATCAAAGCACAATTGGATAAGTACATGCATGTTATGGTTTATGGCGAATACATTCTAGAGCCAGCAGTTCAATTATCTAAATATCTCGCAAAATATTTACCCAATTCTCTACAAAAAACATACTTGACGAATTCAGGAACAGAAGCAATTGAAGGCGCTCTTAAATTAGCCAAAATAGCTACTGGTAGGTCAGAAATTATTGCCTCAAATAAAGCATATCACGGAAATACAATGGGAGCGATGAGCGTAATGGGTTATGAGGAACGTAAACAACCATTCAGACCATTAATTCCCGGAACTCGATTTATTGAATTTAACAATGAATTTGAACTAAAACTAATAACAAAAAAAACAGCAGCGGTTATATTAGAAACTATACAAGGAGGTGCTGGATTTATATTACCAAAAGATGATTACTTAAAAAAGGTTAGAAAGCGATGTAATGAAGTAGGTGCTTTATTGATATTAGATGAAATACAACCTGGAATTGGTAGAACTGGAAAACTTTTTGGTTTTGAAAATTTTAATTGCATTCCAGACATTCTTGTTCTAGGTAAAGGACTTGGTGGAGGCATGCCAATAGGAGCTTTTGTTGCATCTAATGAATTGATGGACCTACTATGTGATAACCCTAAACTTGGACACATTACTACCTTTGGCGGAAACCCAGTTATTGCTGCAGCTGCATTAGCAACTCTAAAAGAAATAACTGAAACCAACCTAATTGGTCAAACTCTTGAAAAGGAAAAAATTATAAGGGATCATCTTAAACATCCATTAATTACAGAAATAAGAGGTAAAGGTCTAATGCTTGCTGCTTTCACACCTTCAATAGATATTACTAGACAAGTTATTTTAAAAAGTCAAGACAAAGGGCTCATTTTATTCTGGTTACTTTTTGAACCATATGCAATTAGGATTACACCTCCTCTTACTATTAGCAACGAAGAATTAGTAAAAGGATGTGATATCATTTTGCAAGTTTTAAACGGTTTAGAAGTATAATTATAATGTAAACTCTTAATATACAGATAATTTCTGTGTTGATTACTTTGTTAAAAACATTTAATCCTCTGGCCTTAATTAAGCTTTAAGTGTACTATTTTTAGTACACTGAATAATTAATTAGCCTATGGAGTTTAGTCAAAACGACGACAACATGAATAATGCCCCTCTATCGAAATTTGAATCCATGCTTAAAACAAACAATGTTTTGTTTTTTGATTCAGAAGAGTTCGAAAACATAATTCATCACTACTTAGAGAAAGGGAAAATTTCTCTGGCAAAAAAAGCAATTAAATTAGGTCTGGAACAGCATCCATCCTCTGTAACGCTAATACTTTTTAAAATTGAAATTAATATTTTTGAAAATAATTTTGATTTAGCAGATGAATTATTGAACGAACTTTATGTTTTGGAACCCATGAATGAGGATATTTATATTCAAAAAGCAAATATCTTATCAAAACAAGACAAACATGAAGATGCGATAAAAGTTCTAAAAACTGCATTAGAATTAGCTCATGAAACATCAGACCTATACTCTTTAATAGGAATGGAGCATTTGTTCTTGGATCAATTTGAAAATGCAAAAGTTAATTTTATGCATTGTTTGGAAAATGACGATAAAGATTATTCTGCTTTATACAATGTTATATATTGTTTTGATTTTTTAGACCAAAATATCGAAGCAATTGAGTTTTTAAATTTATATCTAGAAAATAATCCATATTGCGAGGTTGCTTGGCATCAGTTAGGTAAACAATATTTTGCCCTTAAAGATTATAAAAAAGCATTGTCGGCTTTTGATTTCGCAATTATATCTGATGATACTTTTATTGGCGCATATATGGAAAAAGGTAAAGTCCTAGAAAAACTTAATGAATTTGATGAAGCTATTGAAAATTATAACATTACACTTTCTTTAGATGACCCAACATCATTTGCTTTGCTTAGGATAGGACACTGCAATGAAAAATTGGGTAACAATGATCTTGCAGTACAGTTTTATTACAAAACAGTACATGAAGATCCATTATTGGATAAAGGCTGGATAGCGATTACCAAATTTTATAATAAAACCCGTAATTATCAAAAAGCATTAT
>CAYTSL010000008.1:0-19079 GCA_964440415.1 uncultured Flavobacteriaceae bacterium | reverse complement strand
AGAGAATTACATAATACATAGATTATTACTTCTATTATTTCTTTGGGTACCAATAATTTTATTTGCACAACCGTGCCCTACTGTCCCAGATCCAAATCCAGTTATTTGTGATGCCAGCAACTTTACTTTTACAGATCTAAATGCATTTGCAGTAGATCAGGGCAATGGTATTGTGTGGTATGATTCAGCAACTGGAGGTAGCCCTTTTACTGCCACTCAAATGGTGGAGCAAACAATTTATTACGCAGGAGACGATTCAGGAACTTGCGGAACAAGAGATTCAATTACAGTTGATTTTGTCGTTGATCCATCTGGTCAAATCTTGGATGGAATTTTCTGTGCCAATGAGAATCCAACAATTCAACTATATATTGATGATGTATTATTACCAAATATTCCAGCAGGAGGTTCTGTAGAAGTTTATACAGATGTTGATTTAACAACACTTGCTAATCCGGCAGATGCTATTCCTGGAGGTGCCACCAATTATTATATTATATTTATAGATAGTGGAGGTTGTAATAGCCAGGTAGAACCAGGAAGCACAGCTGTATTTGATGCTCCGCCAGATCCTACTCCACCAAACCCTCAACAATTATGTTCTGATGCTAATCCGACAATTAATGAATTGGATCCTGGTACAACAGACAGTTTTAGTTGGTATGAAAACGTTGATGGTTTAGGAAACCCAATCCCTCCAGTTTTGTCACTTTCAACGCCTTTGGTTGATGGTAATACTTATTATGTTCAGATCAATGATATTTTTTGTGTAAGTAATGCTGTAGCGGTCACAGTTGCAATTGATGATCCACCAGAACCTGGATTATCTGCAACACTAGAATATTGTGAAGATAATATTCCAACTTCTGACTTCAATTTATATGATGAACTAACGGGATCACCAGCACCAGATACTACAGGTACTTGGTCAGGTCCTTTATCCACTTCAGGTGGGTATTTGGGTACAGTTAACATATCCAGCTTAACTACAGCTGGTACTTATGTTTTTACCTACTCTTTAGATGCTGTAGGCGTTTGTCCTGAAGCATCCTCTAGTGTAACAATAATAATTAGAGAAATTTTAACTTCTGGAGTTCCATCAGCAGATAACCCAGCATCATATTGTGAAGCAGATCTTCCTTCTAGTTTTGATCTATTCACTTTACTAGACAATGAAGATCCAGCAGGTCTTTGGACTCAAGGAACAACAAGCTCGGATCCTCCTGTTTCATCTCCAATCGATCTAACGGGCTTTGCTCCTGGAACATATAGCTTTACATATTCACAAAATGTCAACCCTAACCCTTGTCCGGAAGATTCAACTACAGTTCAAGTAATTGTTTTAGAAGATCCGAATGCGGGTGTTGCTGTTAATCAGATATTTTGTGAGAATGATTTATCAGCAAATTCACCATTTGATCTATTTGATGCATTAGATGGATCTCAAGATAACAATTTAGGAACCTGGACAGATTCAGGTGGAGCTACAGTTACAAATCCAATTGATATTACTGGATTTACTATTTCTGGAAGCCCTTATACTTTTACCTATACAATTGATAATGGTACATGTGTAGATTCAGAAGATATAACAATTACAGTTGAACCAGCTCCAGAATCAGGAACAGCCAATCCAGATTTAGAATTCTGTGTTGCTGAAATTACAGCAGCCCAAACTGTAGACCTTTTCGATCTTCTTGAAGGAGAAGACCAATCAGGAGTCTGGAGCGATGATACATCTTCCGGAGCTCTTGCAGGTAATTTAGTTACTATTGACGGTCTGGCAACAGGAACATATAATTTTACTTTTGATGTTAATGCTATTGGCACTTGCGATGATGTCAATTTAACAGTTAGTATAATAATTAATGATACACCAGCACCAACAGCTTTAGCGACACAATCATTTTGTGATTCCGCCACAGTAGCGGATTTGTCAGCCACTGGAACTAGTATTTTATGGTATGCAGATGCAACTGGAGGAACCGCTTTGGCTTCGACGGAAGCATTAGTTGATGGTGAGAATTATTTTGCAACTCAAACCGATGCAATAACAGGATGTGAATCATCTATTCGTTTTGAAGTCAATGTAATTATAAACCAATCTCCTAATTCGGGATTACCTAATGCAACTCCTTTAACAGTATGTGATAATAATAGCAGTGTTGATCTTTTTAATGGGTTGGATGGTAGTGAAGATGCTACGGGAACATGGTTTGATACAGATAGTTCAGGAGCCTTGTCAGGAAATATTTTTGATGCTACTTTAGTAAGCGCAGGAACCTATCAGTTTACTTATACAGTAACAGGAATTCCTCCTTGTATTGATTCAAGCACAGTAATTACAGTTACTGTGGAGCAAACTGTTTTTGCTGGCACAGATACTACTCTAGATGTTTGTAGTGATAATGGTACAGTAGACTTATTAGTTCTTTTAGGAGGAGCAGATACTGGAGGAAGTTGGTCACCTGCTTTAACTAGTGGATCCAATATTTTCGATCCAACTAGCGATACTTCAGGAACGTATACATATACCATATCAAATTCTTGTAGTACAGACAGCAGTGATATTGTTATAACAGTTACGCAGGCACCAGATGCGGGAAGTGATGCGAATGCAGATCTGTGTATTGTAAATGGTATTATAGATCTTACAACGTATTTAGGTGGAACACCAGATACAAATGGTAGCTGGTCTCCAGCGCTAGCTAGTGGAACAAATGATTTTGATCCAACAGTTGATACGCCTGGAATATATACCTATACAGTGTTGGCCATTGCACCTTGTTTAACTGATGAAAGTGCACAATTGACTGTAACTATTGGGGACAGTCCAGCTCCAATTGTTGTTGAGCCTACATTAACATTCTGTTTAAGTGAAAACCCAATGGTTTCAGATTTGAATAGTTCTGTAACTGGTGATTCTATTAGTTGGTATGAAAGTGATACCAGTACAACTTCTTTAGATCCAACTGATATACTTCTTGATGGAGACGACTATTATGCAACTCAAACTTCTGGATCTGGTTGTGAATCAACCTTAAGAGCTCAAGTTAATGTAATTATAAACGATGCTGCAACTCCAACTCTAGTATCAGAAGGAAATGAGTTTTGTATTAGTGACTTACCTACATTATTTGAATTAACGCTTAATATATTGGAATACGATTCCAGTACAAACAATATTGCCTGGTATGATTCTGATTCAGGAGGCACTGAATTGAATAGTACATCCCTTTTGGAGCATGATACTATTTATTATGCGACCTTATTAGATCCTTTAACAGGGTGTGAAAGCAGATTTAGATTGCCAGTAACAGCAGATCTTACTGCTTGCGGAACATTGGTTTTCCCAGATGGGTTCTCTCCAAATGGAGATGGAGTTAATGACAGGTATGAAGTTGAAAATTTAGATTTCCTCTACCCTAATTTTGTCTTGGAAATTTACAATAGATATGGAAATCTTGTTTATAAAGGAAAAGCCGGAACTCAACTTTTTGATGGAACTTCCAATCAATCAAGATTAGTAACAAAAGGAGATCTTCCAGTTGGAGTTTACTTCTATATTATCAATTTTAACGATGGATCAAAATCTAAACAAGGACGATTATACCTAAGTAGATAAATGATTGGATTAAGAAAAATAACATTAAAAAAAATGAAAACAATAAATATTTCTCAAATCTTCATAACATTTAGCTTAATGCTCTTAGCTATTAATAGTTATGGTCAACAAGATCCTCAGTATACACAATACATGTTTAATATGAGTGTTATAAATCCTGCTTATGCTACAGCAGAGGAAGGCATTCTTAACATTGGTGGATTATATAGAGCTCAATGGATTGGAATTAAAGGTGGGCCTAGAACAGGTACATTTTTCGTGCATACGCCTATAAATGAAAAAATAGAGTTAGGTATTTCCTTTGTAAATGATAATATAGGTGATATAGTTAGTGAAAATAACATTTATGCAGATTTTGCATATATCTTACAACTAGATGATAAAAGCAAATTGTCGCTAGGATTAAAAGCTGGAATAACCATGTTTGATACAGATTTTTCAGGTTTTAATTTGCAATCAGGAAATGTAAGTACTGATATAGCTTTTAATGAAAATATAAGTAAAGCATTTCCTAACCTGGGAATAGGAGGATTCTATTTTAGAGACAATTTCTATGCTGGACTTTCCATCCCAAATTTATTAACAACGAAACATTTGGAATCGGAAAATGGAATTAAATCCACAGGAGTCCAGGATATTCACTTCTTTTTAACCAGTGGATATGTATTTGATTTTATTAATGATTTAAAATTAAAACCAGCAATAATGGTTCGTGGAGTTAAAGGCGCACCTTTAGCGGTTGATTTAACGGCAAATGTGCTAATTAATCAAAAACTTGAAGCAGGTATTGGATATCGATTAGATGATTCTGTGAGTGCTTTAGTTAATTTCAGAGTACGTCCAGATTTAAGAATTGGTTATGCATTCGACTATACAACTTCTAATTTAAGTAGTTATAATTCGGGATCACATGAGCTATTTGTATTATTTGATGTGGATCTGTTTGGACTTCAGAATAAATATGATCGTTCACCTAGATTCTTCTAAACTAATATTACTAATTATGAAAAAACAGATATATATTTTTATAACAATGATGTTAGTTAGTGCCTCAATAAGCGCACAACATGCTAACATAAAAAAAGCTAACAAACTATTTAGTTTAAAGGCTTATAGTGAAGCTGCTACTTTGTACGAAAAAACAAGTGATTTATCCCAAGAAGCACTTCAGAATTTAGGAGACTGCTATTATTATAATTCAAATATGGATAAGGCTGCAGAAACTTACAAGCAGTTAATTACTACTTATGGAATTATTAAGGATAAAGAGGCTCAATTCAGATATGGACAAGCTTTAAAAGGAGTGAAAAACTATGAAAGATCAGATATTGTTTTGGGCAATTATTTTGGCGAAGCTCGAGATACTGAAGCCTTTATAGAGGATATAACTAAAAATACACCGCATGTATTTAATTTGAAAGATCTCAAGAGCGATGATCTAAACAATGATTTTGGATTATCTTTTTATGGAGATAATAAGGTGACTTTTGCTTCAGACAGAAATACTGAACAACCATTATATTCGTGGAATAATAAACCTTATTTGGATTTATATAGTGCAACTTTAACCGAATCAGGAGAATTAACAAATGTTACTCCATTTTCATCTCAAATAAATACAGAAACTCACGAAAGTAATGCTGTGATATCCAAAGATGGGAAAACGATGTATTTTAATAGAACAAGTTCAAACCGTGTTAAATTGAATAGTTTACGTGTTGCAAATATTAAAATTTATAAAGCTGAATTAATTAATGATGTTTGGTCCAATATCCAACCATTATCATTTACTAGTAATGATTATAATACAGAACATCCATCCGTAAGTAAAGATGGAAGGACATTGTATTTTGCTAGTGATATGCCAGGAGGATATGGAAGCTTTGATATTTATAAAGCAGCTATAAATCTGGATGGTACATTTGGAGAACCTGTTAATTTAGGCCCTAATGTAAACACCAGTCAAAGAGAACAATTTCCTCATATAAGTGAGATTAACGTCCTATATTATGCATCAAATGGGCATCAGGGTTTTGGTGGTTTGGATGTTTTTAGGAGTGAATCTGTAAATGGTGAATTTACTAAAGGACTTAATTTAGGAAAAGTTGTAAATAGCAATTTGGATGATTTTGGTTATATAATTAAAGAAAAAAAGGACTTCGGTTATTTTACTTCAAACAGATCTGGAAAAGACAAAACTTTCAGGTTTGACCGTGAAGAAAATATCTTAACCAAATATTTAGTTAATGGTCTTGTTCAGGATAAGAACAGCAAAGAATTGTTGCCAGGATCACTAGTTACTTTATTTGATGATTTTGGGAATGTGTTACAAGATACTATTGTTAAAGATGACGCCTATTACTTGTTTAAAATAGAACCAAACAAGAAATATAAGGTAAGAGGTACTCGTAAATTATACATACCATATGATGTTGAATTCTCAACAGATAGTGAAGGGAAGATCAGTCATAATATTTACTTGATATTGGAATCCTATGCAGATGCTGAAGAAAAAATAAAAGAAAATGAAATAGGAGATGTTCAAGTAGATCTGGAAAAGATATTCTTTGATTTTAATAAATGGGATATTAGAGATGATGCCGCTGCAACCTTAACTACATTAGTAGATTTAATGAAGAAATATCCAGAAATGGAAGTTGAAGTCTCCGCTCATACGGATGCCAGAGGACCAGATGAGTATAATTTAAACTTATCTAAAAAACGGGCTGCATCTACACTTGATTATCTTGTTAGCCAGGGAATCGAAAAAGATCGATTAAAAAGTATTGGCTATGGAGAAATGCAACCACTAAATAAATGTATTAAAGAAGGAATTTGTACAGATCAAGAATATGATATTAACCGACGTTGCGAATTTACATTGTTGAATTAGACGCCTAACTAATTTTAAAAAGCCTTTCTAAAAATTAGAAAGGCTTTTTCTTTATATTTGCTTGTGCTGAATTTGTTTCAGTATCTTTTGAATAAGAAGTGCAGAGCTGTATGAATGATAATCTAGATCCAACCAACGAAAGTTTTTCACCTGAAGAAATAGAAGTAGAACAAAAGTTAAGACCTATAACTTTTGATGATTTTACTGGTCAGGAAAAGGTTTTGGATAATCTTAAGATATTTGTGCAAGCAGCCAATTTAAGGAATGAAGCTCTAGATCATACTTTGTTTCATGGCCCTCCTGGATTAGGTAAAACTACATTGGCATATATATTATCTAATGAATTAGAAGTAGGAATAAAAGTCACATCAGGTCCTGTTTTAGATAAACCTGGAGATTTGGCTGGGTTACTCACCAATCTTGAAGAAAGAGATGTCTTGTTTATAGATGAAATCCATCGATTAAGTCCTATTGTTGAGGAATATTTATATTCAGCAATGGAAGATTACAAGATCGATATCATGATTGAATCTGGACCAAATGCTAGAACTGTCCAAATTAATCTTAGCCCATTTACACTTATTGGAGCTACAACACGATCAGGTTTGTTAACGGCACCAATGCGTGCTAGATTTGGAATTAACAGCCGATTATCATATTATGAAACCGATCTACTCACAACAATCGTACAGCGAAGTTCAAAAATTTTAGATGTTCCAATATCAATGGAAGCCTCAATAGAAATTGCTGGAAGAAGTAGAGGTACACCAAGAATAGCAAATGCCCTATTGCGTAGAGTTCGAGATTTTGCTCAAATCAAGGGAGATGGGAATATTGATATAAAAATTGCTAAATATGCTTTAGAAGCCTTAAATGTTGATGCTCATGGTTTAGATGAAATGGATAATAAAATCCTATCTACCATTATTGATAAATTCAAAGGTGGACCTGTAGGAATAACAACTTTAGCTACGGCAGTTAGTGAAAGCGCTGAAACTATTGAAGAAGTTTACGAACCTTTCTTAATTCAGCAAGGATTTATTATGCGAACTCCTAGAGGAAGAGAAGTTACAGAATTGGCTTATAAACATTTAGGAAGAGTTAAAGGAGAAACGCAAGGAGGATTATTTTGATACAATGTGTCATTCTGAAACTAATTCAGAATCTCTAAATGAACACAATACAAAAACATACCACTTTAATTAAAACCGAAGCACAACGCCTCGGTTTTTTATCTTGTGGAATAAGCAAAGCAGAATTTTTAGATCAAGAAGCTCCAAGATTAGAGAATTGGTTAAATAAAAACATGCACGGTGAAATGCATTATATGGAGAATCATTTTGATAAGCGACTGGATCCTACAAAATTGGTAGAGGGTTCAAAAAGTGTGGTTTCATTATTGCTAAATTACTATCCTTCTGATTTTCAAAAAGATGATTTGGCTCCAAAAATAAGCAAGTATGCCTATGGGAAGGACTATCATTTTGTTATTAAGGACAAATTAAAAGATCTTTTGAATTTTATTTATGAAGAAATTGGTGAAGTGGATGGTCGTGCTTTTGTTGATTCAGCACCAGTTTTAGATAAAGCTTGGGCAGCAAGGTCTGGTTTAGGTTGGATGGGTAAAAATGGTAATTTATTAACCCAACAAGTAGGATCTTTTTATTTTATCTCAGAATTAATTATAGACTTGGAGTTAGAATATGACACTCCTGTAACAGATCACTGCGGAAGTTGTACGGCATGCTTGGATGCTTGCCCTACCAATGCTATTGTTGAACCCTATGTTGTTGATGGCAGTAAATGTATCTCTTATTTTACTATAGAATTACAGGATAATATTCCAACAGAATTCAAAGGTAAATTTGATAATTGGATGTTTGGTTGTGATATCTGTCAAGATGTTTGTCCGTGGAATCGGTTTTCAAAATCACATAGTGAACCTTTGTTTGACCCACATCCAGACTTATTAGCAATGTCTAAAAAAGATTGGGAGGAGATCACTAAAGATGTTTTTAATAAAATATTCAAAAAATCTGCTGTAAAAAGAACCAAATTTTCTGGGTTAACTCGTAACATCAAATTCTTGAAATTCTAGAGCATTAGGTTTTGAGATGCTTACCTTTGTTAGTGCCTATAATAATCAAAAAATGAGTAAGCAAAGTAAACGTAAAGAAGCCCTATTATATCACTCAAAACCTACACCGGGAAAAATAGAAGTTATTCCTACTAAAAAACATGCTACTCAAAGAGATCTGTCTTTAGCATATTCTCCTGGTGTTGCAGAACCATGTTTAGCAATTGCAGAAGATAAGAATGATGTTTATAAATACACTGCAAAAGGTAATTTGGTTGCAGTTATATCAAATGGAACAGCAGTTTTGGGGTTGGGCAATATTGGTCCGGAAGCTTCTAAACCTGTCATGGAAGGTAAAGGTTTACTGTTTAAGATTTTTGCTGATATAGATGTTTTTGATATTGAAGTTGACACAGAAAACATTGATGAATTTATTGAAACAGTTAAAAATATTGCGCCAACTTTTGGAGGAATAAATCTTGAGGATATAAAAGCTCCGGAAGCTTTTGAAATAGAAAGAAGATTAAAAGAAGAATTAGATATTCCAGTCATGCATGACGACCAACATGGAACAGCTATTATATCGGCTGCAGCACTATTAAATGCATTAGAGATTACTGAAAAGAAAATAGAAGAAGTACAGATAGTTGTTAGTGGAGCAGGAGCGGCAGCCATTTCGTGCACTAGATTGTATAGGGCATTTGGAGCAAAAAAAGAGAACATAGTAATGATTGATAGTCAAGGTGTTATTAGGGATAACAGAAAAAAACTATCATCTCAAAAAGCGGAATTTGCTACAAGTCGAAAGTTAGATACACTGGAAGAAGCAATGAAAAATGCCGATGTATTTATTGGGTTATCAAAAGGAGATATAGTGACACCAAGAATGTTATTGTCAATGTCTAAAGATCCAATTGTTTTCGCGATGGCAAATCCAGATCCGGAAATAGCTTATAAACTGGCTGTCGAAACTAGAGATGATATAATTATGGCGACAGGTCGTTCAGACCACCCTAATCAGGTAAATAATGTGTTAGGATTTCCATTTATTTTTAGAGGAGCGTTAGATGTTCGTGCAACCACAATTAATGAAGCCATGAAAAAGGCAGCAGTAAAAGCTTTGGCTAAATTAACTAAAGATCCTGTGCCAGAACAGGTTAATATAGCGTATGGAGAAACTAGATTGACATTTGGGAAAGATTATATTATACCTAAACCTTTTGATCCTAGATTAATTTCGACGGTTCCACCTGCTATAGCAAAAGCGGCTATGGATAGTGGTGTTGCTAAAGAACCAATTTCAGACTGGGAGAAGTATGAAGATCAATTATTGGATAGATTAGATCATGATCACAAGATAGTTAGGCTTTTACATAATAGAGCTAAAAGTAATCCAAAAAGAGTAGTATTTGCCGAAGCAGATCATATTACTGTTCTAAAAGCAGCACAAACTGCTTTTGATGAAGGTATTGCATTTCCAATTCTATTAGGAAGAGAAGACAGAATAAAAGAATTAAAGGACGAGCTTGATTTTGATGCAGATGTTCCTATTATAGATCCTAAATCAGATGGTGAAGAAAAGAGGCGCTTTAAATATGCAAAAGATTATTGGCAAGAGAGAAATAGAAGAGGTATTACGCTACATACTGCTAAAAAATTGATGAGAGAGCGTAATTATTTTGCGGCAATGATGGTAAATGAAGGTGAAGCAGATGCACTGGTAACTGGTTATTCTACTAGTTATCCATCAGTTGTAAAACCAATGATAGAACTAATAGGAATGTCAAAAGATGTGTCAAGAATTGCTACAACCAATGTAATGATAACTGAACGTGGACCAATGTTTTTAAGTGATACTTCAATTAATGTTGACCCATCAGCAAAAGATTTAGCTAAAATAGCGATAATGACATCAAATGCAGTTAAAATGTTTGGATTGAATCCAGTTGTAGCTATGGTCTCGTATTCAAATTTTGGTTCTTCAAATTATGAAAACGCAACAAAAATACGTGCGGCTGTTTCTTTATTACATAAGTATTATCCAGAATTAATAGTGGACGGAGAACTTCAAACAGATTTTGCTTTGAATAGTGAGATGTTAAAAGAAATTTTCCCATTTTCTAAATTGGCTGGAAAGAAAGTAAATACATTAGTTTTTCCAAATCTAGATGCTGCTAATATCACATATAAATTAATGAAAGAATTAAACAAAGCAGATTCTATTGGTCCTATAATGATGGGTTTGAAAAAACCTGTTCATATTCTACAATTAGGAGCAAATGTTGATGAAATTGTAAACATGACTGCAATTGCAGTTATAGACGCACAACATAAAGGGAAAAAGTCAGTATAAATCGGTATTGATGTAATTTATTTATGCGAATAATTTTATTACATTTGGTGTGCTAACTTAACAAAATTAATGATTACTCACATTCAGGGAAAACTTGTAGAAAAAAATCCGACAGAGGTGGTTATAGACTGCAACGGAATTGGTTATTTATTGAATATTTCATTAAATACTTTTTCACAAATTCAGGATAAGGAAAATATTAAACTTTATACCCATCTGCAGGTAAGAGAAGATTCTCATACTTTATTCGGATTTTCTTCATTAGCAGAGAGAGAAATATTCAGATTATTGATATCTGTAAGTGGTATAGGCGCAAGTATTGCAAGAACTATGTTATCATCCTTAACTCCAAAACAAGTAAGGGAAGGTATAGCAACAGAAGACGTGTCTTTGATACAGTCAATAAAAGGAATTGGACTTAAAACAGCCCAACGAACAGTTATTGAATTAAAAGATAAAATATTAAAAGTTTATGATATAGATGAAGATTCGGTTTCACTAAACAATACTACTAAAGATGAAGCGTTATCAGCATTAGAAGTTCTGGGGTTTAATAAGAAACAATCAGAACGTGTTATTGATAAGTTTATGGCTTCACAGCCCAGCGCCAATGTTGAGACAATTATCAAAGAGGCTTTAAAAAGTTTATAATAAATTTTGATTAAAAGAACTAACCATATTTTTCCTCAAACTTTAAAGGTCATTATTCTTTTTGGATTAATGTTTTTTTCTTTAGATACATTCTCTCAAGAAATTGAGCCTGTTGCTCAAGATTCCACAAAAACGGGATATAGTTTAGGCAATATAGAAATGCCGAATCCAAATAGTATAGTTTCAAAATATACTTATGACCCACTAACCGATAGATATATTTATACAGAAACCGTTGGAGAATTCAATATTAACTATCCAATAATTTTAACGCCTAAAGAATTTGAAGAGCTTGTAACAAGAGAAAATTTACAAGCCTATTATAAGGATAAAATTGACGCATTTGATGGGAAAAAGGAAGGTTCTGAAGATGGTCAGAAAAATCTCCTACCAGAATTTTACGTTAATTCAAATTTCTTCGAAACGATTTTTGGAGGAAATACTATTGAAGTAATTCCACAAGGGTCTGTAGAAATGGATTTAGGAGTCATATTTACAAGAAACGATAATCCTGCGTTTTCACCTAGAAATAGAAAAAACTTCACTTTTGACTTTGATCAACGTATAAGTTTAAGTTTACTGGGTAAAGTTGGGACTAAATTGCAAGTAAACGCAAATTACGATACACAGTCAACTTTTGATTTTCAAAACTTAATAAAACTAGAATACACACCTACAGAAGATGATATTTTACAGAAAATAGAAGTTGGTAATGTTAGTATGCCCTTAAATAGTTCCTTAATTACAGGAGCGCAAAGTTTATTTGGTGTTAAAACACAACTTCAATTTGGTAAAACAACCGTTACAGCCGTTTTCTCAGAACAACAATCGCAGACAAAAAATGTAGTTGCACAAGGAGGTGGTACTTTAGAAGAGTTCACTGTTTTTTCGAGAGATTATGATGAGAACAGACACTTTTTCTTAGCACATTATTTTAGGGATAATTACGATGCTGTTCTTGAGAATTATCCATTTTTAAATACGAACGTTCAAATTACCAGAGCAGAGGTATGGATAACAAATAGAGCAAATAGAACAGATAACGTTAGAAATATTGTAGGCATACAAGATCTTGGTGAATCAGATCCTCAAAATGTAAGCTCAGGAGTGAACTTAACAGCTGGACCAAATGCTTACCCTGATAATTCAAATAATGAATTCGACCCGTTTGGAATTCCTACCGGATCCTCGGTGTTAACGAATGCTATTAGAGATATTGCAACGGTTCAATCGGGTTTTGGCACATTAAGCGGAACAGTGAGTGAAGGAGTTGATTTTGTCACTCTGGAAAGCGCAAGAAAACTTACTGAAGGAAATGAATATCGATTACACCCACAATTGGGATATATTTCATTAAATCAAAGATTAAATAATGATGAAATTCTTGCTGTTGCGTTTCAATTTACTGTTGGTGGGCAAGTATATCAAGTTGGTGAATTTGCAAACGATGGGGTAGATGCGACAGAGGTTACTACAGATACAAATGGGACCGTTACTTCATTGAACAACAACAATCTTATCCTAAAAATGCTTAAAAGTAGTGTTACTAGCGTAGACGAACCGGTTTGGGATTTAATGATGAAAAACATTTATGATACTGGTGCATTTCAGTTAAGTCAAGAAGATTTTACTTTAAATATTTTTTATACAGAAACTTCACCTGTTAACTATATTTCGCCGGTTGGAACTACTCCTTTTCCAGATCAAGGTCCCAACCAGACTCCAATTGATGAAATGCCATTATTGAGATTCTTTAATTTTGATAAATTAAATTTTAATAATGATCCACAAACCAATGGTGATGGATTCTTTGATTTTGTTCCAGGACTAACCGTTCTTACAGAAAACGGGAAATTTATTTTCACAAAAGTTGAACCATTTGGAGAGTATATTTTTGATAGATTATCATTAGGAGGTGAAGATTATGATAATGATATAACTTATAACGATAACCAGAGCAAATTTGTCTATACTGAATTGTATAAATTAACTAAAACGGCCGCCCTTGAGTATTTTGAAAAGAATAAATTCCAGATGCAAGGACGCTACAAGTCAACTGGAGGAGATGGTATCCCAATTGGGGCGTTTAACGTGCCAAGAGGATCTGTTCGTGTTACAGCAGGAGGTAGAGTTTTAGTCGAGGGTGTAGATTACACAGTTAATTATCAAATAGGAAGGGTTCAAATAATAGACCCAGCTCTTAAAGCTTCTAATACACCTATTGAAGTTTCAGTAGAAAACAATTCGTTTTTCGGACAACAAACCAGACGTTTTTCTGGAATTAATGTCGAACATCAATTCAATGAAAATTTTGTTTTAGGAGGAACATTTTTGAATTTAAATGAAAGACCAATAACACAAAAAGCCAATTACGGTACAGAGCCTATTAATAATACTATTTTTGGTTTTAACGGAAATTACTCCTCTGAAGTTCCTTTTTTAACTCGATTAGCAAATAAATTGCCAAATATAGATACAGATGTTCCGTCTAATATATCTATAAGAGGGGAGTTTGCACAACTCTTACCTGGTGCACCAAAAGGTACTGATTTTAATGGTGAGACTACTTCTTATATTGATGATTTTGAAGGTTCACAAAATGCTATCGATTTAAAATCACCGCTGTCTTGGTTCTTATCAAGTACTCCAGCTGATCCAAGTTTAGGCTATACATCAGGAGGTGATCCGGAAGATCCAATTAATTTACAGAACGGTTACTTCAGATCTAAATTAAATTGGTACACTATCGATCCAATTTTTTATACTAGTCAACAACCTGATGGTATTAATGACGACGACTTGTCATCGCCATACACACACAGGTATTTCATAAATGACCTGTTTCCTATTGATTTGGTACAAGGGCAAAATGCATTGCTTAATACATTGGATTTGGCTTATTTTCCTGGACAAAGGGGACCATATAATTTTAATCCAAATTTGAGCACATTACCATCAGAACAAACTTGGGGTGGAATAACGAGGCAGTTGACAACAAATGACTTTGAACAATCCAATGTAGAATATATTGAATTTTGGTTGTTGGATCCATTTATTGATAATCCTTCTAATACTGGTGGAACTCTTTCATTGAACCTTGGAAATATTTCGGAGGATGTTTTAAGAGATGGAAGAAAACAATATGAAAATGGATTACCAGATGGAGGTATTAATAATGATATAACCAATCCAACTGCTTGGGGTCAAGTGCCAGCTAACCAATCCTTAATTTATGCATTTGATTCATCAGGTGGTGCCAGAACTCTTCAGGATGTTGGATATGATGGATTGAATGATGCAGAAGAGTTAGCCAAATTCGGAACAGGATTTGGAGAAGATCCTTCAAACGATAATTATCAATATTTTTTGAATGCAGATGGGAATATTTTTGATAGGTATAGTTTATATAATGGTGTTCAAGGAAATTCACCAGAACAGGTTACAGATACAAACAGAGGGAATACAACTCAACCAGATGTTGAGGATATAAATAGAGATAACACTATGAATACTATAGATAGTTATTTCGAATATTCTATTCCTTTAAATGCAACGTCATTAAACATAAACAATGAATTCATAAAAGATATTTCCCAAACTACGGTTGAGTATCCAAACGGTGATACTCAAACTGTAAGTTGGTATCAGTTCAGGATTCCTGTTTCAGAATTCGATTCTGCGGTTAATAATATTGCCGATTTTAGATCCATACGGTTTATGCGTATGTACTTAAAAGATTTTCAACAACCAACAGTATTACGTTTTGCTACTTTAGAATTGGTAAGAGGAGATTGGAGACGATATCAATTGACTTTAGATGATGAACCAAATAATGATAATGATAACACATCTTTTGAAACAGGTGTTGTTAGTATTCAGGATAATCCTAGTAGTTATGTCAGACCTCCTGGAGTGGTACAGGAAGAGTTATTTAATAATAACACGGTTGTTAGACAAAATGAACAATCATTAACCATAATAGCTTGTGAATTAGAGAGTGAAGATTCTAGAGCAGTTTATAAGAACATCAATATAGATATGCGTCAGTTTAATAAATTGAGGATGTTTCTACATGCCGAAACTGGCAAAAATCCAAGTTTAATGGATGGTGAACTTGTTGCGTTCATAAGAATGGGGAATGATTTTACAGAAAATTTCTATCAAGTGGAATTACCATTAAAAGTGTCTGAAGGCGTTTCCACCTCTCCAACGGTAGTTTGGCCAGAGGAAAATGAAATAGATCTAAAGATAGAATTACTACAACAAATTAAAGCTATTGGAATTTCTGATGGAACGTTATTGAATGAAGACCCTACTTTTTATGATGAAGAATTAAACGTTGTGAGTGAATTTGACCCTCACACTCTTGGAGAACTTCGATTAGCTGTGAAAGGAAATCCAAACTTTGGAGATATCAGAACGTTGATGGTAGGTGTAAAAAATGTATCCAATTCTGATGCTTGTGGTACCGTTTGGTTTAACGAATTACGACTATCTGATATGGATAATCAGGGTGGTTGGGCAGCGGTAGCCAGTATGGATGGTAATATCGCAGATTTTGCAAATGTTAGTGCAACGGGCAGAAGGAGTACAATAGGTTTTGGATCTTTAGAGCAGGGTCCAAATGAAAGAAATAGAGAAGACATAAAACAATACGATGTTGTTACAAATATAAATCTCGGGCAATTATTACCTAAAAAATGGGGAATTCAATTACCATTCAACTATGGCGTGGGAGAAGAAATTATAACACCAGAGTACGATCAGCAGTATAAGGACATTAAATTACAAGCAAGACTGGATGCGGCCAATTCCAGTGACGAGCGAGAAATCATAAAACGTCAATCTGAAGAATACACAAAGCGAAAAAGCATCAATTTTATTGGAGTCCGAAAACAACGTACTGGAGAAGCAAAACCTAGGTTTTACGATGTTGAAAATTTTACCTTTAATTACTCATATAATCAGTTTGAACATCGTGATTTTGAAATTGAGAATTCATTAGATCAGAATTTAAGAGTTGGAGCAAATTATAATTTTAATTTCAATCAATTAAAAGTTGAACCATTTAAAAAGAATGGTTCTTTGTTCATAGGCAAATACTGGAAGATTCTAAAAGACTTTAATATTAATTTATTACCAACTAGCTTCAGTTTAAACACAGATATTTTAAGGCTTTTTAATAAACAAAGATTTAGACAAGAAGGATTGAGTGAAAATGATATTCAGATTCCTGAATTGTTTAGACGTAATTATACGTTTAACATGCAGTACACTTTAAACTATAATATTACAGACGCTTTACGACTTAATTTTTCCGCTTCAAACAATAATATAGTTAGGAACTACTTTGTTAGTGAAACTGATATTCAAGATCCTGAATTAGATATTTGGGATGGGTTCTTCGACTTTGGAGACCCTAATATCCAATCTCAACAATTAGGTATAAATTATGAAATACCTTTGAACAAAATACCTGCATTAAGTTTTTTAAATGCTACCTATTCATATACGGGTAATTTCCAATGGACAAAAGGATCTGATATTTATGAGAACTTAAATGTCAATGGGATTAATTATAATTTAGGGAACTCCATTCAAAATGCCAATACTCATAATCTAAATACAACTTTAGATATGAATAGGCTTTATAAATATATTGGATTTGTTAAAAAACCAACGAAGAAAAATCCTAACGCGAGACCTCAAGGAGCAGGATTACCACCAGGAGCAAGACCTGCAAATAAAGCTGATGATAAAAAGAAAAAGCCAGACACAAACAAGAATTCTGTAGGACGAAAAATTTACAACTCAGCAGTGGGATTATTATCATCTGTAAAGCGAATACAAGTTAATTATTCCGAGAATAACGGGTCTTTTTTACCAGGCTATTTGCAGACTCCAGGATTTATAGGAACTTTAAAACCTACTGCCGGTTTTACATTTGGTAGTCAAAACGATATAAGACGATATGCAGCAAGAAACGGTTGGTTGACCATCTTCCCAGATTTCAATCAGCAGTTTTCTCAAACTAAGAATAGACAACTAGATGTATCTGCAAGTTTAGAACCTTTAAGGGATTTAAAGATAGATCTTATCGGTACAAGGCTATATTCTGAAAATTTAACCGAAAATTATAATACTACAGACACAAATGGAGATGGACTTAGTGATGTCTACAATTCCTTGATTCAAAACTCATTTGGCAATTTTAATATTTCAACTGCATTAATAAAAACGGCATTTAGTAAAAGCGATGAAACTCAATCTCAGACCTTTGATGATTTTAGAGCCAATAGGTTAACTATTGCAAATAGATTGGCTAGAGATTATTACGGTAATTCTGGTTATCCTTTGGATTCTGATGGATATCCTGAAGGATTTGGAAAAACAAATCAAGCAGTATTATTGCCGTCCTTCCTATCGGCATATAGAGGGCAAAATGCGGAGAAAACAAAATTAGGTGCATTCAGAGATATTCCAATTCCTAACTGGAGCTTGAAATATACTGGCTTAATGAAATTCAAATGGTTTAAAAAACATTTTAAAAGATTTTCAATCACTCATGGTTACAGGTCTAATTATACTATAAACCAATTCAGGACTAATCTGGAGGGTGTCCAAGCTTTAGATAATGGAATAAGTACTGACGATTTTGATGTTAATGGCAATTTGTATAACAGAGAATTATATACCAATATTAATCTTTCTGAAATGTTTAGTCCACTGGTAAGATTGGATTTTGAAATGAAGAGTTCAATAAAAATTCTTACTGAGATCAAAAAGGACAGAGTTCTTTCCTTGAGTTTTGACAATAATTTGCTAACCGAAATAATTGGTACCGAGTATATCGTAGGGTTAGGCTATAAGATTAAGGATGTTAGAATTAAATCCAAATTAGCAGGACCAAAAAAAGCTGTGGTCAGTGATTTAAACCTAAAAGCTGATGTTTCTGTTAGAGATAATAAAACAATAATCCGTTATCTAGATCTGGAAAATAATCAGGTAACCGCTGGACAAACCATTTGGGGCATGAATTTTACAGGAGATTATGCTTTTAGTAAGAATTTAACGGGAATATTTTATTTTGACTATACCTTTTCAGAATATGCAATTTCAACCGCATTTCCACAATCTACAATACGATCTGGGATTACTTTAAGATATAATTTTGGTAATTAATTGATTGTTGTTTGATATTACCAAATGAATAAATAAATTTGTTGTCACTAAAAATTAAACATAAGTAAATGAACATTCCATCAGAATTTAAATACACTAAAGACCACGAATGGATAAAAGTAGAAGGAGATATCTTAACCGTTGGTATAACTGATTTTGCTCAAGGAGAACTTGGCGACATTGTATATGTTGAAGTGGAGACTGTAGATGAAACTCTTGAAGTAGATGAGGTTTTCGGCACTGTTGAAGCTGTGAAAACTGTATCTGATCTATTTTTGCCAGTTTCTGGAGAGATAAT
>CAYTSL010000007.1:11209-20844 GCA_964440415.1 uncultured Flavobacteriaceae bacterium | reverse complement strand
TTAAATTATCAAAAACATAAAATATTAACAATCTAAAATATATATAATTAATAAAAAGTTTAAAATATTTGATAATTGACAATAAATTCATTTATTTAGAGCTACTAACTTAATAACAAATAAAATGGAAGAGTATTTACCTTTAATTATTCAATTGGTTAGTGGAGCTGTTGGTGGTAATATCGCAGGTTCGCTTATGAAAAAATCATCATTGGGGACTTTATGGAATTCTGTTGTCGGAATTCTTGGTGGCGGACTTGGTGGAACTGTACTAGGAATGCTTGGATTGGGAACTGATGGAGGAATGGATCTTAGTGGAATTATTGGAAGCGTTGCTGGTGGTGGTGTTGGAGGAGGAATTTTAATGGCGATAATTGGTGTTATAAAAAGCGCCATGAATAAAAGCTAATTTCAACTATTAAAACGTAAAAGCACTCAATTTTGAGTGCTTTTTTTATTTTCTAACTTTTAAAGTTTGTACTTTTATGTGACTAAAAATTTTCAAAATGAAATACCATAAAATTGACAGTAAATTATTTACAAAAAATAGAAAAAACTTTACGGCTAAAATGAAGCCAAACAGTTTGGCTGTTTTTAATTCAAATGATACTTATCCAATAAGTGCTGACAGCACATTACCTTTTGAACAACACCGAGATATTTTTTATTTAAGTGGAGTAGATCAGGAAGAAAGTATTTTGGTTCTATTTCCGGATTGCCCTAAAAAAGAACATAAGGAAATTTTATTTCTAAAGGAGACCAGTGAGTTAATAGCCATTTGGGAAGGCGAAAAATTGACTAAAGATGCTGCGTTTGAAACCAGTGGTATTAAAACTGTTTATTGGTTGCAGGACATGGAAAAGATAATGTTCGAACTAATGACACAGTGTGAAACAGTTTACATAAATACCAACGAACATTACAGAGCAAATATAGAGACTGAAACCCGTGAAGACCGTTTTACTAAATGGTTAAAAGAAAAATATCCTGCTCATACTGTAGCTAAAAGCAATCCTATTTTACAACGCTTACGATCTGTAAAAGACCAAATAGAATTAGATTTAATTCAACATGCCTGTAATATTACAGATAAGGGGTTTAGAAGACTTTTGAATTTTGTAAAACCCGGTGTTTGGGAGTATGAAATTGAGGCAGAATTCATGCATGAATTATTAAGAAAACGATCTAAAAAATTCGCATACACTCCAATTATTGCAAGTGGAAACAATGCCAATGTACTCCACTATATAGAAAATAATCAACAATGTAAATCAGGTGAATTAATTTTAATGGATGTAGGTGCAGAATACGCTAATTATTCATCAGATTTAACTCGTACCATTCCAGTTTCTGGAAAATATTCCAAAAGACAAAAGGAAGTTTACAATGCTGTAAATCGTGTAAAAGATGATGCAACAAAATTATTAGTTCCTGGAGCATTGTGGGCGGAATATCATATTGAAGTTGGAAAACTAATGACCAGTGAATTATTAGGTTTAGGTTTAATTGATAAAGCAGACGTGAAAAATGAAGACCCTAATTGGCCAGCATATAAAAAGTACTTTATGCATGGAACCTCTCACCATATGGGATTGGACACACATGACTACGGTATTTTAACTGAACCGATAAAAGCTAATATGGTATTTACTGTAGAACCGGGAATTTATATTCCGGATGAAGGATTTGGAATTCGCTTAGAAGATGATGTGGTGGTTCAGAAAAAAGGAGAACCATTCAACTTAATGAGAAACATTCCTATTGAGGTTGAAGAGATCGAAGATTTGATGAACTCTTAATTTTTAATGATACTTAAATATAAAGGTGTACACATTAATTATAGCAGTGTTGGTAAAGGCACTGCTATTGTTTTATTACATGGGTTTCTGGAGAGTAAATCCATGTGGGAACCATTTATTCCATCACTTTCAAAAAAGCATCAGGTTGTTACCTTAGATCTATTGGGTCATGGAAAAACTGGATGTACTGGTTCCATTCACACTATGGAAGACATGGCAGATGCAGTTAAAGCAGTTTTAAAGGAAATAAAAATCGATCAAAGTGTTTTAATAGGACATTCAATGGGAGGCTATGTCGCCCTAGCTTTTGCAGAAAAATATCCTAATGAAATAATAGGATTATGTTTGATGAATTCTACTGCCCAGGCTGATTCTAAAGAAAAAAAGACAAATAGAGATCGAGCCATAGTAGCAGTCAACAAGAATAAAAATAGCTTTGTTAGAATTTCAATAACTAATCTATTCCGGCCTAAAAACAGAACCATTTTTTCAGATGAATTAAAGCAAGTCAAAGATGAAGCATTGCAAATTTCGGTTGAAGGAATTGTCGCAGCATTAGCAGGCATGAAAATCAGAAAAGATAGAATCAAATTACTTCGCTCTCTAACCTGCAAAAAAATGATGATCATAGGAAAACGCGATCCGGTTTTAGATTATGATTCTTTAATAGAGCAAACAAAAAACAATGATATGAATGTCGTCGAATTTGCAGATGGACATATGAGTCATATTGAAAATAAAGAAGATTTTCTGACAACGATCATGCATTTCATCGAATAAATGGAACTTTTTATCGTTATTTTGTTTTATTTTATTATTTTCAAGGTCTGAAAACCTACTTATTTATTTATTCATGAAAAAAAATAACGCTAAACTATCTGCTAAATTTTACTGCTCCGTTTTTGGTCATAATTATTTCCTTTCAAAAAAAGTTACCTATCATATTAAAGAATTTACCTGTAAATCTTGTAAAAAACAAGTTACTACAAATGTCCACGGTAATTTGATCGAGCTAACTCCAAAGTATAAAGAAATAAATTCTGTGCTAGAAAGAGTATATAACAAAAGAAAGCTTCGTTTACAGAATAAATCTCACGTTTCATCGATTATTTAAAAGACCCGTATCATTAATTAACTCTTATTCACTATCTTAACGGTCCTCTAATAAAAACTAATTAAAATAATTCCCTCATGAAGCATTTACATTGTACTGTATTTGGTCATAATTATGTCGTTTCTAAAAGCGTAACGAATTTCGTTAAGGAGTATAAGTGCTCTTTTTGCAATAAGCAATGGACAACGAATAGTAATGGCAATATTATACCTCTAACTCCAAAATTTAAAGAGATAAATTCTGTTTTAAATCGAATTCATAACAATAAGTTATCTAAAAGGACGCTTATTCTGGATCGTTAAATGAATTCCAGCCTTGAGCTTTCAATGGAATTTTAGTGTTGTCTCTTGTTATAAGGTGCATGCCAGAGTCTTCTGTTGTCATATGTCCAATTACTGTAAAATTTGGGTTGCCTTTTATTTTGGGATAGTCTTCTTGTGAGATTGTCATTAATAGTTCATAATCTTCACCACCACTTAATGCGATCATTGTACTATCTATTTTGAACTCTTCACAGGTTGAAATAACTTGTGGATCAAGAGGAATTTTATCTTCGTATAAATCGCATCCAACTTTACTTTGCTTACATAAATGTATTATTTCTGAAGATAATCCATCACTGATATCGATCATTGAAGAAGGTTTAACTTCTAGATCCTTAAGCAGTTTTATTATATCTTTTCTGGCTTCAGGCTTTAATTGTCTCTCAATGATATAGGTATAAGCATCTAGATCTGGCTGGTTATTTGGGTTTACTTTAAAGACTTCCTTTTCGCGCTCTAACACTTGTAGACCCATATAAGCACCTCCTAAATCTCCAGTAACAACCAGCAGATCATTTGCTTTGGCACCGCTTCTGTAAACGACGCCTTCCTCTTTTACTTTGCCTATTGCTGATACGGAAATAATTAATCCTTTATTGGAGCTAGTAGTATCTCCACCCACTACGTCAACATTATAATTTCGAGAAGCCAACTCAATTCCTGCATATAATTCCTCAATAGCTTCAAGGGGAAATCTATTTGATAGTGCAATGGAAACTGTTATTTGAGTCGCAGTAGCATTCATTGCATAAACGTCAGACAGATTTACCATTACCGCTTTATAGCCCAAATGTTTTAAGGGTACGTAACTCAAATCAAAATGCACGCCTTCAATCAATAAATCTGTTGTTAAGACTATTTTTTCATTGTTAAAACCCAAAACAGCCGCATCATCTCCAACGCCTTTAATGGTTGATTTTTGTTGTATTTTAAAGTTCTTGGTTAAATGGTCAATGAGACCAAATTCACCTAAATCACTAATTTTTGTACGCTCTTGATTTTTATCTTCTATCATGTCGCAAATTTAATATTCTTTTATAACAAAAACCTATCAAACCATATACTAATATAATGTTAGCATGCATTGTAAAACAGCAGTTATATTGTATATTTGCACTCTATTTAGAATTAATCTATTTAAGGAATATGATAAAAGTTTCAGAAACAGCAAAGAAAAAGGTTGTCGAATTGATGAAGGATGATGGCTATAATCCATCAATAGATTACGTTCGTGTTGGAGTAAAAAGTGGAGGTTGTTCTGGATTATCTTACGATTTAAAGTTTGATAATAAACACCAAGAAGAAGACAAAGTGTTTGAAGATAATGGAGTAAGAATTATTGTAGATAAAAAAAGCTTTTTATACTTAATAGGCACTACGTTAGAATACTCCGGCGGATTGAATGGAGCAGGTTTTGTATTTAATAATCCTAACGCAAATAGAACATGTGGATGTGGAGAAAGTTTCTCTTTATAAGCCCATCCTAACCTTCCCAAAGGGAAGGCGTTTAAAAAAGAAAAATAATTATGGGCAAATATACTGAAGACGATTTAAGAGAAGAGTTAAAATCTAAAGAATACGAATACGGTTTTTATACAGATATTGAATCTGATACATTTCCTATTGGGTTAAATGAAGATATTGTTAGAGCAATATCTAAAAAGAAAGAAGAACCTCAATGGATGACCGAATGGAGATTGGAAGCTTTTAAGGCTTGGAAAGAAATGGTCGAACCTGATTGGGCGAATGTACATTATACTAAACCAGATTTTCAGGCAATTTCTTATTATTCTGCTCCAAACAGCAAACCAAAATACGATAGTTTAGACGAAGTTGATCCAGAATTGTTGGCAACATTTGCAAAATTGGGTATATCAATCGATGAACAAAAAAAGTTAGCTAATGTAGCAATGGATGTTGTGATTGATTCGGTTTCTGTAGCAACGACTTTCAAGAAAACTTTAGCTGAAAAAGGAATTATTTTCATGAGTATCTCGGAAGCTATCAAGGAGTATCCAGAACTTGTCAGAAAGTATATTGGTTCAATAGTTCCTCAAAAAGATAATTTTTATGCAGCTTTAAATTCGGCTGTATTTAGTGATGGTTCTTTCTGTTACATTCCAAAAGGGGTTCGTTGCCCAATGGAATTGTCAACATATTTCAGAATAAACCAAGCAGGAACAGGTCAATTTGAAAGGACTCTCGTTATTGCAGATGAAGGAAGTTATGTTAGTTATTTAGAAGGATGTACTGCACCGAGTAGAGATGAAAATCAATTACATGCGGCAGTTGTAGAATTGATTGCTTTGGATGATGCAGAAATAAAATACTCAACAGTACAGAACTGGTATCCAGGAAATGCTGAAGGTATAGGAGGCGTTTTTAACTTCGTTACTAAACGTGGATTATGTGAGAAGAATGCAAAAATCTCATGGACACAAGTAGAAACTGGAAGTGCAGTAACATGGAAATATCCATCTTGTGTATTAAAAGGTGATAATTCTGTTGGTGAATTCTATTCTATTGCAGTAACTAATAATTATCAGCAAGCAGATACCGGAACTAAAATGATTCATTTAGGGAAGAACACTAAATCAACTATTATTAGTAAAGGTATTTCTGCAGGAAAATCTCAAAACAGCTATCGTGGTTTGGTGCAAGTGAGTTCAAGAGCAGATAATGCTCGTAACTTTTCACAATGTGATAGTTTACTAATGGGGAATGAATGTGGAGCTCATACTTTCCCGTATTTAGAAGTAAAAAATAAATCCGCTCAAATTGAGCATGAAGCCACTACTAGTAAAATTGGAGAAGACCAAATATTCTATTGCAACCAAAGAGGGATTCCTACCGAAAAGGCAATTGCTTTAATTGTCAATGGATTTAGTAAAGATGTTTTAAATAAACTTCCAATGGAGTTTGCAGTTGAAGCACAAAAATTATTAGAAATTAGTTTAGAGGGCTCTGTAGGTTAAAAGGTTTAGTTATGAAAAAATTCATTTTCATTTTATGTGTTTCAATAGCAGTTTTAGCCTGTAAAAAGGATTCGAAATCGGCTGAAAAATCGTCTAATCAATCGTCAGGAGTTGAATTAATAACTATGACTGGAGAATTCATTTATTATGCAGACGCTGCAGTTTTACAAACAACAAACGAAATTTATGGTGTTGTTATAGATAATAAAATGCATGAACTCGATGACCAAGCGAAACCGTATAAAGTTAATGATACAGATATGGTTTCGGTTACTGTAAAAGTTCGGCGATTTGAAAAACCTAAAAACGAAGAAGGGTGGCCTTATCGAGTTGAGATAAAAGAAATTCTAAAGGTTGAAAAACCAGATATAAAAAAACAGGATATTATAAAGTTAGGACAATAAAATATGTTGAAAATAAATAATTTACACGCTAGTGTTGAAGGAAAATCGATCTTAAAAGGAGTAAATCTTGAGGTTAAAGCAGGAGAGATTCATGCTATTATGGGTCCAAACGGTTCAGGGAAAAGCACCTTGGCTTCTGTTATTGCAGGGAAGGAAGACTATGAAGTAACTAAGGGAGATATCTTTTTTGAAGGTGAAAATATAGAAGACTTAGCAGCAGAAGAACGTGCCCATAAAGGTGTGTTTCTGTCATTTCAGTATCCGATTGAAATACCTGGAGTTTCTGTGACTAATTTTATAAAAACCGCTATTAACGAAACAAGAAAAGCTAAAGGACTTGACGATATGCCAGCGAATGAAATGCTGAAGTTGATAAGAGAAAAAGCGGAACTCTTAGAAATAGACAGAAAATTTTTATCACGTTCACTAAATGAAGGTTTTTCAGGAGGAGAAAAAAAGAGAAATGAGATATTTCAGATGGCAATGCTTGAACCTAAACTTGCTATTTTAGATGAGACCGATTCTGGATTGGATATTGATGCATTACGTATTGTAGCCAATGGTGTAAACAAATTAAAAAGTAAAGATAATGCCGTTGTTGTAATTACGCATTATCAAAGATTATTAGAATATATAGTTCCAGATTTTGTTCATGTTTTGCATGATGGAAAAATTGTTAAATCCGGAACAAAAGAGCTTGCTCATGAACTTGAAGCCAAAGGTTACGATTGGATTAAAGAAGGCGTGAACGCTTAAAATAAAAGCAAATGGATTTAAAGGAAAAATTAGTCTCCTCTTTTATGGCTTTTGAAAACAATGTTGACGTTACAACAAAAGTTCATGATATTAGAAGTGAAGCAATAAAAACATTTGAAGAAAATGGATTCCCTACAAAAAGGGATGAAGATTGGAAATATACCTCTTTAAATAAACTGTTAAAAACAGATTTCAGTGTATTTCCTAAACAAGACAATTCTCTGGAATATAGTGAGGTAAATCAATATTTTATTCATGATATTGAATCATATAAATTAGTTTTCATTGATGGAAAATATTCATCAAATTTATCTAAAACCACTCATGATGGAATGGATGTTTGTTTAATGTCTGCAGCACTAAATAAGCCTAAGTACAGATTGGTAATTGATAATTATTTCAATAAGATAGCCACAAAAGACAGCCTCACATCTTTAAATACAGCCTTTTCTAATGAAGGCGCCTTTATTCATATTCCAAAAAATAAGATGGTTGAAAAACCAATTCAAATAGTCTATTTTTCTACTGGAGATGAATCAGCTTTAATGCAACAACCAAGAAGTTTAATTGTTGTGGAAGAGAATTCTTATGTTCAAGTTATTGAACGTCATCAAAGTTTAACAGATAATCCAGTTTTGACCAATAGTGTTACAGAGGTTTTTGCGAAAAAGCGTGCTATTGTTGATTATTATAAAATACAGAATGATAATGATAATGCATCTTTAATTGATAATACATTTATTAACCAAAGACAGGAAAGCCAATGTTCTGTTCATACCTTCTCTTTAGGTGGAAAATTGACACGTAACAACCTTAATTTCTATCAAAACGGAGAACGAATTAATTCGGTATTAAAAGGCATTACTATAATTGAGGATAAACAACATGTTGATCACAATACTTTAGTTCATCATATTGAGCCAAATTGTGAAAGTCATCAGGATTATAAAGGAGTGTTTGGTGAAAACTCAACTGGTGTTTTTAATGGTAAAGTTATTGTAGATAAAGAAGCTCAAAAGACCAATGCTTTTCAATCTAACAACAATATTTTATTAAGTGATAAAGCTTCCATAAATACGAAACCACAATTAGAGATATTTGCTGATGATGTCAAATGTTCCCATGGATGTACAATAGGACAATTGGATGATAACGCCATGTTTTATTTACGTTCCAGAGGTATTCCTGAAAAGGAAGCAAAGGCCCTATTAATGTACGCTTTTGCCAATAATGTATTAGATTCAGTCAAAATTGTAAAACTAAAAGTGCGAATCAACAAATTAATTGCTGAAAAATTAGGAGTAAATATTGGGTTTGATCTTTAATAAAAATCAAGCATTTTTATAAATTAACTTTATGTTTGACGTAGAAAAAATAAGAAAGGATTTCCCAATATTGTCGCGTAAAGTAAATGGTAAACCTTTGGTGTATCTTGATAATGCAGCAACTTCTCAAACGCCAAAACAGGTAATAGATGTCATAGTAGATTATTATAGCAATTATAATTCAAATATACATCGAGGGGTCCATACTTTAAGTCAGGAAGCGACAGATGCTTATGAGCTGTCACGAAAAAAAATTCAATTACACTTTAATGCAAAGTTTGCTCACGAGATTATATTTACTTCAGGAACAACTCATAGCATTAATTTAGTTGCAAGTGGTTTTTCATCAATTTTAAAAAAAGGAGATGAGATTCTGGTTTCAGCTATGGAACATCACAGTAACATTGTGCCATGGCAAATGCTATGTCAAAAAACTGGAGCTGTACTAAAAGTCATTCCAATGACTGATGAAGGTGAATTAGAATTGGATTCATATGCCAATATGCTTTCTTCAAACACTAAACTGGTATTTGTAAATCATATATCAAACACTTTAGGGACTATCAATCCAATAGAAGAGATCATCGAAAAGGCTCATAAAAATGGAGCTGCGGTTTTAATAGATGGTGCTCAAGCTTGTCCTCATTTAGTTCCTGACGTACAAGCTCTTGATGTCGATTTTTATGTAACCTCTGCACATAAAATGTGTGGTCCAACAGGGGTAGGAATGCTTTACGGTAAGGAAGAGTGGCTTAAAAAATTACCACCTTATCAAGGAGGTGGTGAAATGATTGTTGAGGTTACTTTTGAAAAAACCACCTATGCTGAACTACCTCATAAATTTGAAGCTGGAACTCCTAATATTTGTGGAGGAATTGCCTTTAGAGCTGCCATAGATTATATGAATTCCATAGGTTTTGATGAAATTGCATCTTATGA
>CAYTSL010000007.1:7579-11109 GCA_964440415.1 uncultured Flavobacteriaceae bacterium | reverse complement strand
ATTTTAGATAAAATGGGAATTGCAGTAAGAACTGGACATCATTGTACACAACCAATTATGGATTATTATAATATTCCCGGTACGGTTAGGGCGTCCTTTGCTTTTTACAATACGAAACAAGAAGTAGATATATTAGTAAATGCAGTTAAAAAGGCAAAACTAATGTTGTCCTAATAGTTTGGCGTTCTTTTTGTATTATAAATATTAAAATTTAAAAGCACCATGAAATTATTATTTAGCTTGTTAGCATTAATTCTTACAACTAAAGAATGCGAAAATAAAAACTCCAGTAACGAATCAGGTAAAACTGAAATAGTTAATAGTGAGAAAGCAAATGCCCAACAAAAGGAATATACAATTGAATATTCAGCAATTTCACGAGGAACTTTTAAAGAAATTAAAATCAATAATTCAAGTATTACTGTAAAGAAGGATAGAAATTCTAAACCAGTAACAAAAGAATGCACAAAAGAAATCTGGTCAAATTTTACAAGATCACTTAATGAGGTAGATTTGAAAATGCTATCCGAATTGAAAGCACCAACCCAGAAACGTTTGTATGATGGTGCTGCTCATGCTACTCTTAAGGTAATAGTTGATGGAGAGACCTATACAACGTCTAGTTTTGATCATGGGTTTCCACCAGAAGAAATCAAAGGACTTTGTGAGAAACTAACAGAATTCTTGGAATGACTTGATAGGAAATTAATCTTATAGTATTTTTACTAAAAATAATAAAGGTGACAATAGAAGATATACAAAACGAAATAATTGATGAATTCTCAATGTTTGATGATTGGGAGGAGCGTTATCAATATATGATTGATCTTGGCAAGACCTTGCCTTTGATTGATGACAATTACAAAACAGAAGATAATATTATAAAAGGTTGCCAAAGTAAAGTTTGGGTTCATGCAGAAATGAAGGATGATAAAGTTGTGTTTACGGCTGATAGTGATGCGATAATTACAAAGGGTATTATAGCCATTTTAATTAGAGTTTTCTCAAATCAACATCCAAAGGATATAATTGATGCGAATACAGATTTTATAGATAAAATTGGTTTGAAAGAACATTTATCACCAACACGCGCCAACGGATTAGTAAGCATGATCAAGCAACTTAAAATGTATGCTATTGCATACCAAACACAGTTACAATAATATGAGTGAAGCGATAATAGACACAAATAAATTGGGAGAGAAAATAGTAGGAGTTATCAAAACTATTTATGACCCAGAAATTCCAGTAGACATCTATGAATTAGGATTAATTTATGATGTTTTTGTAAATAAGGACCTTGATGTAAAGATCTTAATGACTTTAACTACACCAAATTGTCCAGTTGCTGAAACACTTCCTTTAGAAGTAGAGGAAAAGGTAAGATCAATCAATGAAGTCAAGAGTGCTGAAGTTGAAATAACATTTGATCCACCTTGGAACCAAGATCTTATGAGTGAAGAGGCTAAACTAGAATTAGGAATGCTTTAGTATGGCTGATGAAATTATCAATCGCGTAGCGAATAGTAAGTTAGTAACTATTGATCTGGAAGATTTCTATCCTGATGGTAAGCGTATTTTATTTGATATTAAGGATTGGTTATTTGAAGAATTGGTTCTTCGAGAGAAAGATTTTAGAGAGAAAGCCAAAACATTTGATTGGTCTCAATACCAAAATTGCTATGTTGCACTAACATGTACAAGCGATGCTACCATTCCAGCCTGGGCTTATATGCTTTTAATCGTTTATTTGGAGCCTTTTGTCGAAAAAGCTATTATTGGAGACTTTGAAGCATTAGAAACATCCATATATCAGGACATTTTAAATCAACTTGACACTACAGAATTCAAAGATAAACCTGTTATAATTAAAGGATGTAGTCATAAGCCAGTACCTGCAAATGCTTATGTTTTGCTCATAAATAAGCTAAAACCAATAGCTAGATCTATCATGTATGGAGAGGCATGTTCTTCTGTACCACTCTTTAAAAGAGATTAGATAAATTAATTTATAAAAGTCTGAAAACCAGAATTATAAAGGTAATTCTTGGTTTTGACAAAATGGATTTTAGGTATATATTCGCAAAATAATTTACTTATAGAACTTAAACGTTAATTAAAATTTATTAAAATGACTAAAAAACTATTTTTATTGTTAGCATTATTTATTGGGATTAGTTCCATAAATGCACAAACAAAAGAAGAATTAAAATCTCAAAAAGCAGAAAAGCAAGCTGTAGCTGATGCCGCACAAGGTGAAGTAGATGCAATTCAAGCTCAAATTGATGCTTTGCCAGGCTGGAGGATAGGTGCCTTTGGTACAATTGGCGGTAGTATTTCCAATTTTAGTAATTGGTATTCTCAAGAGACTCCAAACAATTCATCTGGTAACATTGGCTTCACGGTCAACTCATTTGCTAATCTAGATCAAGAAAAATTCTTCTGGAGAAACGCCTTAAATCTTAATTTGGCTTGGGTGAAATTAGATGACAAAGACGATGATACCGATGACGACAGTTTTGCTCCTACAACAGATGTATTTAACATATCAACCTTATATGGTAGAAAGCTTAGCGAGAAATGGGCGGTTTCTGGTCTTGCAGAATACAGGTCAACAATCCTAGATAATTTTAATAACCCTGGTTATCTGGATCTTGGTGTAGGTGTCACATGGACACCAATCGAGAATCTTTTTGTAGTGATTCATCCATTGAATTATAATTTTGTATTCGCTGATAACGATGACGTTTTTGAATCATCATTGGGAGCAAAGATAGTTGCAGATTATACTAGAGAAATAGGAGCCATTAATTTTAGATCTAATTTATCGATGTTCCAAAGCTATAAAAGCAGTGACTTGTCCAACTGGACTTGGACGAATAGCTTTAGCTATACCCTTTGGAAAATGATCGGTGTTGGTTTTGATTTCGGATTAAGAAGCAACAAGCAAGAAGCCTTGGATTATGATTTAGGGCAGTTTGATCCTATGATGATAGGTGTTGAACCGACATTCGATAATGTTGATAATGACCTACAGACATATTGGACATTAGGATTGAGTTACAGCTTTTAGTAAGGTATATCTTAATAAAATATCTAACCCAGACAATAATTGTCTGGGTTTTTTATGCCATGTTCTCATCGTAATCTGGATAGAGAAAATTATTATAAGGGAAACGTGTGATGTGAATTTGTCGTACCTCTTGATAAACCCGTTTTTTAAAATCTTCCAAATTTTCTTTCTTAATAGCAGATATAAAAAGTGCTTTATCACCTATTTTATTCATCCAGGTTTTTTTCCACTCATTTAATGTATAATGGGCTTTGGTTCTTTCTGTAACAAGATCATCTTCATCAATAGTCTCTGCGTGGTAGGCATCAATTTTGTTAAAAACCATTATAGTAGGTTTATTAGCACAGTCTATTTCACCTAAAGTTTTATTGACAGACTCAATATGTTCCTCAAAATTTGGATGAGAAATATCTACTATATGTAATAACAAATCAGCCTCTCTAACCTCATCAAGTGT
>CAYTSL010000007.1:0-7479 GCA_964440415.1 uncultured Flavobacteriaceae bacterium | reverse complement strand
CTTTGAACAGACATTTGCTTGTCTATTTTTTTGATTTTCTCGTTAAGCAACGATATTTTATCCCTAACAATACGTCTATCTGTTTCAATTTCAGTTTCACCAGGACCACGCATCCCAATACCCCCTTTTTGACGCTCTAAATGCGTCCACATTCCCTTTAACCTAGGCAATAAATATTGACATTGGGCTAGCTCTACCTGCGTTCTTGCATAACTGGTTTGAGCCCTTTGCGCAAAAATATCAAGTATTAAATTGGTTCTGTCAAGTACTTTGCAATTTAATATCTTACTTATATTTCTTTCTTGTGCTGGAGATAATTCATCATCAAAAATAGCTGTACCAACTTCGTTTTCCTCAATAAACTTTTCAACATCATGCATTTTTCCACTCCCAATAAAGGTTTTAGGGTTTGGCATATCCATTTTTTGAGTAAACCGCTTTACAACTTCTCCTCCTGCTGTAAAGGTCAGAAACTCTAATTCATCCAGATATTCTCGAGATTTATGTTCGTCCTGATCTCTAGTTATGACACCAATCAAAACAACTTTTTCAAGTTCAATATTTTTTCTCTCTATCATTTTAAGTTATAAGATGCAAAGTTACATAATTGATTGGTCTTATTTTTGTTACTTTGGGCTAATAAATTATTGAATAATCAATGCTTTTTAATCGAACAAAAACATCAACTGTATACACCATAGCATTCTATAATGTTGAAAATTTGTTTGATGTATACAATAATCCTTCCACTCATGATGAGGATTTTCTGCCTAATTCAGAAAAAAGGTGGACTCAAAAAAGGTACACGAATAAAATTAGAAAATTAGGATACGCAATATCAAAAGTAGGTAGAAAGCATTCGGGGAAATTGCCTTCAATAGTGGGACTTGCAGAAGTAGAAAATAAAAGTGTCATAATTGATTTGATCAACGCCAAGCATTTAAAGAATCACAATTATAACTTTGTACATTTTGATTCTCCAGATGAAAGAGGAATTGATGTTGCTCTTTTATACGATACAACGATATTTACAGAATTGAGATCCAAAAATTATAAGATTGATTTAAAAAATGAGTTTGGAGGTCCAGATTATACAAGAGATATTTTGTTAGTATCGGGATTATTAAATAGTGAAAAAGTTCATTTTATTGTTAATCATTGGCCTTCAAGGCATAGCGGTAAAGATGAAACTGAAGAAAAGCGTTTGATCACATCAAACAAGGTTTCAGAGATCATAAAAGAAGTAAACAAAAGCGAAGAGAATCCCAAAATAATAATAATGGGGGATTTTAATGATGATCCTTCCAGTAAAAGCCTAAAAAATCTCTTAAAGAACCATGACCTTTTTAATCCAATGGAAACTTTATTGTCCTATACTAGAGGTAGTTCAAATCACAAGTTTAACTGGAATTTATTCGATCAAATTTTATTTACAACCAACTTTTTTCAGCACGAAAAAGACAAACATAGATTTAGTCATGCCAATATTTTTGATGATATCTTTTTAACTCAATTTAAAGGAAAATATAAAGGCAATCCTTTTAGAACGTTTGTTGGCAGGAAGTATAAAGGTGGCTTTAGCGATCACTTCCCAGTTTATATTCACCTAAAACAGGATTAATTTTTTGGATTTTTTTAACGTGACATCTTCATTAAATTTTACATTTGTTATTATGTATTTCCTATCAGACTAATTAAATCATAATTTATGAAAAAAAATACATTTCTATTTTTTTTGTTCATCACTTGTGGATCTTTTGCCCAAGTTTTAAACGAACCTGCTAATTGGCCGAATACCGATTGGACGGTTACTGGAACTTATACGGCAAGTGCCTTAATTAATAATCCAACAACAAGCGGTTCTTTTACTTTTAATGATGATGCAGCTGGAAGTGGTTCAGATGATGATATTATTGCTGAATCGCCAGCTATTGATCTAACGGCCGCTTTTAATGCAGGTGAAATACAAGTTTTGATTTCAGGTACTTATAACCACCGAAATATAGGCGGCTTTTTAACCTTGGACTATTTTGATGCGGATTCTGGAACTTGGACAACATTATTTAATTTTCCTAACAACGGATCGGGATCAGATTATTCAAACTGTGTCAATATGCAATCCTTTGAAGCTGGATTGGTAATAGATACCTTTACGGCAACGCAGTTGTCTGGATTTAAATACAGATTTGCTTATGACGACGATGATGGCTGGTTATGGGGATGGTGCATCCAAGAACCTAGCATAATTTCTGCAGGAGCAATGGCTCCAGATTGTGATTCTGTTGTTACCAATCCTTCAAATGGAGCCAGTGGAGTAGCTTTAGATTCTCAAATAACATGGACTGCTGCTTCTGGTTTCCCTGAAGGATATTTAATTTCAATTGGAACTTCAGATGGGGGAACAGATATTTTAGATTCATTTGATAATGGAGTTGCATTAACATACGATCCAACAGGATTACTTAATTACAGTACTGAATATTTTATTACTATCATACCTTATAACGGTTTGGGTTTAGCAACAGGATGTACATCATCTAGTTTTATAACCGAAACTAATCCCAATACCACAGTTATTTGTGCTAATGCTCCAGTTAGTACAGTTTTTTGTTATGAAAGTGCTTCAGTTACTCAATATTCTTATACAAGTGATGATAGCTCTTCTCTTACTTTAACAGTAAATGCTGGTCAAGTTGAAGATGGTTTCGATCAATTTATAGTTTTAGATTCTGATGGTGTCACTAACCTAAATGCGAGTTCTCCTTTTGGGAATTCGGGTAACTTATCTGGACTGGTATTTCAATCAACCGGAGATAATATTACTGTTCAAGTGAATGCAGATTCAAATACTGATTGTGTAAGCCAGGGATATACATCTATAGATTTAAATGTTGCGTGCTCAACATGTACAAATCCTATTGTCAATTTTGAATTGATCGATAATTGTGATGTAGGAGAAGAATTCTTTGTGGAAGCCAATGTGACAGATTTTGGTTCTGCAACGTCGATCAACGTTGAGGACGAATTTGGAGGACTTGTTAATTTGACTTCTCCTGGAATGGCTCAATTAGGACCCTATGTTAATGGAACAAATGTTTTTTTAACTGCAACCAATGCTGATGATAGTAACTGCGTAATCACTAGTGAAATATTTAATTTGGTAGCTTGTCCTCCCGACAATGATCTTTGCGTTGATGCAATTGAGGTGTTTTGTGATGATACTGTAACTGGTGATACTACTAATGCCACAGAAAATGATGAATTAACAGACTTTTGTGGAACTAGTCAAGGTGCTCCAGGGGTCTGGTATTCTTATAATGGAACTGGAGATATTGTGACTTTTTCATTATGTGGCACTTCATTTGATACAAAAATACAAGTATATGAAGGTGCCTGTGGCTCATTAACATGTGTTACTGGAAATGATGATAGCTGTGGATTTCAATCAGAAGTAGACATCTTGTCTACCGCTGGAACAACATATTATATTTATGTATTTGGATTTGATCCTAGTATTGGACCATTTACTTTTAATGTAAGTTGTGTTGCTCCTCCTGATCCACCTATTAATGATAACTGCAGTTCTGCAACAACACTTACGGCAAACGCCGATGAAAATTGTATAAACATAGTCAATGGGACTATTTATGGCGCAACGCCTTCACTGGAGACAAATGGATGCACTGGAGAAGCTGATGACGATGTTTGGTTCCAGTTTGAGGCAGTTTCGGAAGATCAAGCCGTTAATATAAGTAACATAATAGGTGATACACAAGATTTATTTCATGTGCTTTATGAAGGAAATGATTGTGGAACCTTAACTGAACTCTATTGTAGTGACCCTAATCAAAGTGTATCTGATGATCTAACAGTTGGTAACACCTATTTTGTAAGAGTATATTCTTTTACAGGAGATCCATTGCAAGACGTGAGCTTTGACATTTGTGTATTTACAGTTCCACCACCAATCACAACTAATGATACAACCTATACTATTGAGGAGCTTGTTGAAGATGTTTTGATTGATACAGACTGCTCATTAGTGTCTAATATTACCTTCTCAACTGGAACTAATTTTGGTTCTACTAATGGAATTGGGTATTTTGAAGCTAATGGATCGTCTTTTCCTTTTGAGAGTGGGTTGATTATGACTACTGGTGATGTGATAAATGCCCCAGGACCGGAAACTGGGACAATTTCTGATGGAGATTTTAGCTGGCCTGGAGATTTCGATCTGGAAAATGCAATTCCAGGATTGTTTTCAGGAGTAACTAATAATGCTTCTGTATTGGAATTTGATTTTATCCCGATAATAGATCAAATGAGCTTCGATTTTATATTCGCAGCGGAAGAATATGGAACTTTCCAATGCACTTTTACAGATGCTTTTGCCTTTCTATTGACCGATAGTAATGGTGTAACAACCAATATTGCTTTGGTTCCTGGAACGACCGATCCGATTTCTGTTTTAAACGTGAGAGATGAAGCTTATAATTCTAATTGCCCTTCTGTTAATCCAGAATACTTTGGAGCTTATTATGGAAATGGTGGTTTACCGGCATTAACAAATCCAACTAATTTTATTGGACGTACAATCGTTATGACGGCAATGACTGATGTAATACCAAATGAACAATATCATATCAAACTTGTTATTGCCGATGATCAGGATACCTTATTTGATTCAGCAGTATTTTTGGCTGCGGGAAGTTTTGATATTGGAGAATTAAATCTAGGTGATGATATTCTTTTAACATCAGGAAATGCTAATTGTCAGGGAGATGAAATAATTTTGGATGCAGGTATTTTACCAATTAACTCCTCTATAGAATGGTTTGCAGATGGCTCTTTAATTGAAGGAGCTTCATCTACTACATTACCTGTAGTAGATACTGCTGTTTATAGTGCAGTTATTACGATTGATAATACAGATTGTTCGTTTTCTGATGATATTTTGACCGAATTCTTCCCTGTGCCTCAACCTTCATTTACAGAGCCCAATATTATTAAATGTGCCAATGAAGAATTTACATTGCAATTGGAGGTAGCAAATATTAGCGATCTGAATAGTTTAACGTATACATGGTCATTAGATGGAAACCAAGTGCAATCAAGCGATAGTGACACTTATTTATTATCGGCTTCAGCAGAAGAACAAGGTACATTTACAGTAGTTGTTTCAGATGATATAACAGGTTGTAATGCAGAAACTCACATTATGGTAGAGTTTTATGAAAATTCAGATTGTGTTAATATGCCACAGGGATTATCTCCCAATGGTGACGGTGATAATGATTGCTTAATTCTGGATCATCTGGATGACAAAGAAGATATAACACAGATAGATATATTTAATCGGTTAGGTGTAAAAATTTATGAGCTAAATGAATATATTGACCAGTGGTGTGGAACCGATCAAGATGGTAAAAAACTTCCGGTAGGAACCTATTATTATATTATTCATACGAAAGCACAAGAGCCAAGAACCAGCTGGATTTACTTGAACTACTAAACTAATAGCATCTATAAATGGAAAAATCATATATAATACTAATATTCTTGTTGTCCTTGCAGATTAGTGCCCAACAAGACCCTCAATACACCCAATATATGTATAATATGAATGTGATAAATCCGGCTTATGCAGGTTCTAGAGAGAATCTTTCATTTGGGTTATTATATCGCTCACAGTGGGAAGCATTGGATGGAGCACCTAAAACAGGAACATTTTTTGGGCATGCACCTGTTGGTAAAAATGTTGGTTTAGGACTTTCTGTTATCTCAGATGAAATTGGACCTGTAAAAGAAACTAATGTCTATGCAGACTTTTCATATACAGTGACATTAAGTGGTGCACATAAACTAGCATTAGGTTTAAAGGCAGGAGCTACTTTTCATGATATTGGATTAGTAGGGCTGGACCTTATTGATGCAAACGATCCATTTTTTAGTGAAAATATTAGTGCTACAACACCAAATATTGGTGCTGGAGCATTCTATTATACTGATAATTATTACTTGGCCATTTCAGTTCCAAATATATTAGATTCAGTTCATTTGGATGCAAATGGGAATAATATAGGGTCTGAAACAGCTCATTATTTCTTTACAGGAGGTTATGTATTTCAAGTCTCAAAAAACACGAAGCTTAAACCATCTTTTTTAGTAAAATCTGCCTTTGATGCTCCTACCTCTTTTGATGTGAATGTAAATGCCATATTTTATGAAAAGTTTGAAATAGGAGCTTCATACAGATTGGAAGACTCATTTTCAGGTCTTGTAAATTTTGCAATTTCACCAAGTTTAAGGATTGGTTATGCTTATGATAACGTTACATCAGACATTAAGGCATATGCGCCAGCTTCACATGAATTTATGATATTGTTTGATTTGAACTTTCCTAAAAAAGTTTCCAGATCACCACGATATTTTTAAACAATTAGGCTAATAATTATGAAAAAACTATATATACTTTTTACAATATCACTTTTGAGTAGTTTAAGCTTAATGGCTCAAAATGAAGAAACCAAAAGAGCAGATAAACATTTTTCTAGATTCGAATATATAGATGCTGCAGAGGATTATTTGGATTTGGTACAAGATAAAAAAGGAAGCACTTATGTGTACTCGCGTTTGGCGGATTGTTATTATAATATATTTAATACTCAAGAGGCAGAAAGGTGGTATGCAAAAGCCCTTGCTGGTTCAGACGATCCCGAGTTAATGTATAAATATTCTCAAATGCTTAAGGCAAATGGAAAATTTGATCAATCCAACGAATGGATGAGAAAATTCTCTACAATGCGTCCAGGAGATATAAGAGCTTTAGCTTTTAAAAGCAACCCGAATTATTTAGCTAAAATTTTAGAAAAAGGAAAGAAATTCAATGTTCAGAATCTAGAAATTAATTCAGAGAATTCAGATTTTGGAGGGACACTGCTAAACGGTAAGTTATATATTGTTTCGGCCAGAAATAATGCAAGAAAGACCTATGGATGGAACGAAGAACCATTTTTAGACATTTTAGAAATACCTGTTCGAACCGATGGTGTATATGGCAATGCATTTTTATTAGGTAATAAAATAAACACAAAATTTCACGAAGGAACAGTTGCCTTTAGTCCTGATGGAGAAACTATGTATTTTTCCAGAGAAAGTTTTTACGAAAATCTGTATGAGAAAGATTCTATAACTAACAACAAGTTTAGTGTTATGAATCTTTTTAAAGCCACAAAAACGGATGGTTTATGGGATAATGTAGAGCCTTTAGCATTTAATAGCAGTAAACACAACACAAGTGGGCCAAGTATAAGTAAAGACGGTAAAACACTCTATTTTCACTCTGATAGGCCTGGTGGATTTGGTTTAGCAGATATTTATAAAGTGGAAATAAAAGCGGATGGGACTTTTGGAGAGCCTGTAAATCTGGGTCAAAAGATCAATACCGAAGGTCAGGAAAGATTTCCTTTTGAAGGGTCA
>CAYTSL010000006.1:0-21748 GCA_964440415.1 uncultured Flavobacteriaceae bacterium | reverse complement strand
CACCTGTTGTAGCAGCTAAAGAGGAACCAACTCCACCCGTTGTAGCAGCTAAAGATGAAGAAGAATAGAATTAAATAGTATAATAATAAAATTGAAGTCGTTTAATTCTTTTCTTTTGGAAAACTAATTAAGCGACTTTTTTAACTCATAAAGAATAAGATCATGGTAAAAATAACAGCCGCAGAAGTAAATAATTTAAGAAAAGCAACTGGAGCAGGGATGATGGACTGCAAAAAAGCCCTTGTTGAGTCTGAAGGTGATTTTGAAAAAGCAATTGAAATCCTTCGTAAAAAAGGACAGAAAGTAGCAGCCAATAGAGCAGATAGAGCTTCTACAGAAGGAGCTGCCATAACCAAAGTAAACGACAACAGAACAACTGGTGTTGCAATTGTTTTAGGATGTGAAACTGATTTTGTTGGAAAAAATGAAAACTTTGTTGCCTTTGCGCATGAATTGGCAGAGGTGGCATTAAACTATTCCAGCAAAGAAGAGTTCCTGGCTGCAAATATGAATGGTTCAACTGTATCAGAAAAGTTAATTGAGCAAACAGGTGTAATTGGTGAAAAACTGGATATCAACGCTTTTGAAAAAATAGAAGCTCCTTTTGTAGGATCATATATCCATGCCGGAAATAAAATCGCAACCTTGGTCGGTTTATCAGCCAAAGTTGATGGTGCTGATGTTGCTGCTAAAGATGTGGCAATGCAAGTAGCTGCTATGAATCCTATTGCTTTAAATGAAGATGGTGTTGATGCCGCTGTAATAGAAAAAGAAATTGAGATAGCTAAAGATCAGTTAAGAACTCAAGGTAAACCTGAAGCTATGTTAGACAATATTGCTAAAGGAAAATTAAAGCGATTCTTTAAGGATAATACTTTAGTTAATCAAGATTTTATTAAAGACAGCAAAATAAGTGTCGAAAATTATGTAAAAACATATGGTGATGTTCAAGTTGTGAATTATAAACGTGTAACACTTGGATAATCCAAATCGATAAAAATTTAAAAGCCTTGACAAAAATCAAGGCTTTTTTTATACCTTATTTCGTCTTCAAGGAATTATCAGAATCATTATATTTGCTAAACCCTTCAAACAATTACACTAAATGAAATACAAAAGAATTCTATTAAAATTATCTGGAGAAGCTTTAATGGGAAAAAGACAATATGGAATTGATCCCCAAAGATTGGCTGAATATGCAAAAGACATTAAAGAAGTTACTGATAAAGGAGTTGAAGTTGCTATAGTGATTGGAGGTGGAAATATTTTTAGAGGTGTTTCAGCGGCCAGCAATGGTATGGACAGAGTACAAGCAGATCACATGGGAATGCTTGCAACTGTAATTAATGGGTTGGCATTACAAAGTGCTTTGGAAGATGCAGATATACCAACCAGGTTGCAAAGTGCTATCAAGATAAATGAAGTGGCGGAACCTTTTATAAGGAGAAAAGCAATGAGACATTTGGAAAAAGGGCGTGTAGTTATATTTGGAGGAGGAACAGGAAATCCTTATTTCACAACGGACTCTGCAGCTGTTTTAAGAGCTATAGAAATTGAAGCGGATGTTATTTTAAAAGGAACCCGTGTTGATGGAATATATAATACTGACCCAGAGAAAGATACTAGCGCCATAAAATTCGATCATATTTCCTTTGATGAAGTGTTAAGAAAAGGCTTAAAAGTAATGGACACAACTGCTTTTACTTTAAGTCAAGAAAACAAATTACCAATAATTGTATTTGATATGAACAAAAAGGGAAATCTTTTAAAGGTAGTATCAGGAGAAAATATTGGCACAAAAGTTAACTTGTAATTAAGATTTTTATTAATTTAATGGAACAAACTTTAACTATTTGGCGTAGTTTTTGAATATTTTAAAGAAATTAAAAACATGGAAGACATAAAATTTATTTTGGAAGCTGCTAAAGAAGAAATGGAAAATGCCATTTTACATTTAGAAAAACAGTTCGTAAACATAAGGGCAGGAAAAGCATCTCCATCTATGTTAGGGAGTGTAATGGTAGATTATTATGGCTCTCAAACACCATTAAATCAAGTTTCTAATGTCAATACTCCAGATGGACGTACTATTTCTGTTCAACCCTGGGAAAAAGGTATGCTTCAGGAAATTGAGAGAGCAATTATGGCGGCTAATTTAGGATTTAATCCTATGAATAATGGTGAAAGTATCATCATCAATGTACCTCCTTTAACAGAAGAGCGTAGAGAACAATTGGCTAAACAGGCGAAATCTGAAGCTGAAGAAGCAAAAGTTGGTGTAAGAAACCATAGAAAAGAAGCACTTCATGAACTCAAAAAGCTGGAGGATGATATATCAGAAGATGCTCTTTCAAATTCAGAAATTGATGTTCAGGAATTGACAGATAAATACATTAATAAAATTGATGAAGTTTTTGCTGTTAAAGAAAAAGAAATTATGACTGTGTAATTCAAAAGCGACTTAAAAGTCGCTTTTTTAATTTTGTATTGTGTTCATAGCCAATAAAAATTTAATATGTAAAGCTTATAATTACATATTTTCTACCTTTGCGCATTCTTAAAAAGTAAATGAACAAACTATTTTCTGTTGGATTCTGGGAAGGTGTTGCAAGAATTATTCTTCGCAATAGAATCATTATACTTATTATTATTTTGGGTCTGACCATATTTTTTACCAATCAATGGCAAAATATGCGCTTTACTTACACAGAAGCTAACTTATTGCCAGATGATCATCCTATTAATATAGAATACAATGAGTTTCTCGATAAATTTGGTGAAGAAGGTAATTTAATAGTAATTGGCGTAAAAGACTCCACTCTTTTTACTGTTGAAAAACTAAATGCATGGAATAAATTATCGGACACATTAAAAACTTATAAAGAAGTTGAAACTGTAGTGTCTATTGGAGATCTCCAAAAGTTAATAAGGGATGATAAAAATGAACGGTTCAAATTAGAGCCTTTTATCAAGGACACCATTTCGTCAATCGATCAAATTGTGACTTTACAAGATCAATTATTTAATCAGTATCCTTTTTACGACAATTTTTTATTCAATAAAGACACAAAAACAGTAAGAACTGCAATCTATATTGATAAAAGTATTGTAAATACTTCAGCAAGAAAGGACTTTATATTTAATGATTTTATTCCTCTTATCGATGAGTTTGAACAACAGACGAATTTAGATGTTCGCATTTCTGGTATGCCATATATCAGAACATTGAATTCACAGAATATAATTGATGAGATTGGATACTTTATTAGTGCCGCTTTACTTGTAACATCTTTAATATTTTTCTTTTTCTTTAGATCGTTCAGAGCCACTTTTATTTCAATGATCGTTGTACTTATTGGCGTGATGTGGACATTTGGTATACTAGGTCTACTTGAGTACGAAATAACAGTTTTAACAGCTTTAATTCCTCCTCTCATTATTGTTATTGGGATTCCTAATTGTATCTTTTTAATTAATAAATATCAAAACGAAGTAAAAAAACACGGTAACAAAGCAAAGTCACTTCAGCGTGTTATTACTAAAGTCGGTAATGCCACTTTAATGACCAATGTGACAACAGCTTCCGGTTTTGCAACATTTATTATCACACAAAGTAAATTACTTGAGGAGTTTGGAATTGTAGCATCATTAAGCATTTTAGCGATATTTTTACTTTGCTTATTTATTATTCCCATTATTTATAGCTTCATGCCTCCTCCAAAAGACCGCCATTTAGAACATTTAAATAAACGTTGGATAGGTGGTTTTGTAGATTGGATGGAACATATGGTGAAGTATAAGAAGATCACTATTTACGTTACTGCTCTACTCCTATTGATTTTAAGTTTTATAGGTATATATCAAATAAGAATATCTGGTAGTTTAATTGAAGATATGCCACAGAAGACTGAATTTTTCAGTGATATTCGCTTTTTTGAAGAAGAATTTAGTGGTATAATGCCATTAGAATTTATGATAGATACCAAACGTAAAAAAGGAGTTATGAAATTAGCGACTTTAAAACGAATGAATGAACTTGAAGAGTTAATAGATGAAACTCCAGAATTATCTAAACCTATATCTGTTGTTAGTTTGGTTAAATATTCTAAGCAAGCATATTACAATGGTAAGCCTAAATTCTATCAGTTACCTACAAGTCAGGAAAATAGTTTCATTTTGTCTTATGCCAAAAACTCATCATCAGATGTTGATTTGCTGAAGAATTTTGTGGATAGCACAGGGCAATACGCTCGTATTACGACATTTATGAAAGATATTGGTACGGATAGAATTGAACGCATTGAAGAAAACCTCCAAAATAAAATCAATAAGGTATTTCCAAAAGACAGGTATAACGTTACTATGACTGGAAAAGCTAGGGTGTTTCAAAAAGGTACAACATATCTGGTAAATAATTTAATATTGTCTTTGTCATTAGCAATCTTTCTTATTTCATTATTTATGGCCTATATGTTCAGATCATTTAGAATGATAATAGTATCATTAATTCCAAATTTATTGCCGCTTTTAGTCACTGCAGGACTAATGGGCTATTTGGGCGTACCTATTAAGCCATCAACTATATTGGTGTTTAGCATTGCATTTGGTATTTCCGTTGATGACACTATTCACTTTCTGGCTAAATACAGACAAGAATTACAAGCAAACCACTGGAGAATAAGAAAATCAGTTTTTGCGGCTTTAAGAGAAACAGGCGTAAGTATGTTTTACACTTCAATTGTGTTATTCTTTGGGTTCTCTGTATTCACAATTTCAAATTTTGGAGGAACAGTTGCACTTGGTGCATTAGTTTCTATCACTTTATTATTTGCCATGTTAGCGAATTTACTTTTATTGCCATCATTATTACTTTCACTTGAAAGAAATATTGCTAACAAAGAAGTTTTAAAAGAACCTAGTATCAACATCATTCCTGAAGAAGAGCAGTTAAAAGAAGAATATTAACATTCATGCTTTTTAGCCTAGTTTTATCAGTTCAACGATAAATCCTATTTTTATAGGTTCACTTTTTATTAAAAAATTATATTTGCACTTTAATATTTTACTTATGAAATTAAGCACAGTTTCTGAATTATTAACCAAAGTTCCATCTTTGGATGAGATAGAAATAAAAGGTTGGGTTAGAACATTTAGAGCAAATAGGTTTATTGCATTAAATGATGGCTCTACCATTAATAATATTCAATGTGTGGTGGATTTTGAAAATACAGATGAGTCATTATTAAAAAGGATTTCCACTGGAGCATCTGTACATATTAAAGGTGAATTAGTAGAAAGTTTAGGGAAAGGGCAAAATGTAGAAATTAAGGTTAAATTTTTAGATATTTTAGGTGATTCAGATCCTGATGAATTTCCAATACAGCCTAAAAAACACACCTTTGAATTTTTGCGAGAAAATGCTCATTTACGCACAAGAACAAACACTTTTAGTGCTGTAATGAGATTACAATCTACATTGTCCTTTGCTATTCATAAGTATTTTACTGATAATGGTTTCTACAATATGCATACGCCAATTATTACTGGTAGTGATGCTGAAGGAGCTGGTGAAATGTTTCGAGTTTCATCGTTAGACCCAGAGAACCTTCCTAAAAATGAAGATGGAAAAATTGATTACACTCAAGATTTTTTTGGCAAGGAAACTAATTTAACCGTTTCTGGTCAGTTAGAAGCAGAGACATTTGCAATGTCTCTTGGGAAAGTGTATACATTTGGGCCAACCTTTAGAGCAGAAAATTCTAATACCTCGCGACATCTTGCAGAATTCTGGATGATCGAACCTGAAGTAGCTTTTATGGATCTTGCGGGAAATATGGATTTAGCTGAAGATTTTTTAAAATGCGTCTTGAAATATACTTTAGATAAAAATCGAGAAGATTTAGAGTTTTTAGAAAAGCGCCTTCTGGATGAAGAAAAAACCAAACCTCAAATTGAAAGAAGTGAAATGAGTTTAATTGATAAATTAAACTTTGTAATAAATAATAATTTTAAGAGAGTAAGTTATACAGAGGCAATAGATATTTTAAGACAAAGTAAGCCAAACAAAAAGAAAAAATTCAAATACCCTATAGAAAATTGGGGATCTGATCTACAAAGTGAGCATGAGCGTTTCCTTGTTGAAAAGCACTTTAAATGTCCTGTAATTCTGTTTGATTATCCTGCCACAATAAAAGCATTTTACATGAGGTTAAATGAAGACGGTAAAACAGTTAGGGCTATGGATATCCTGTTCCCAGGAATTGGTGAAATTGTGGGAGGATCACAGCGTGAAGAACGTTTAGAAGTATTAAAAGAAAAAATGGCTGTATTAGATATTCCAGAAGAAGAATTATGGTGGTATTTAGACTTAAGAAAGTACGGAACTGCAGTACATTCTGGATTTGGTCTAGGATTTGAAAGATTGGTTATGTTTGCAACAGGAATGAATAATATTAGAGATGTAATTCCTTTTCCAAGAACACCACAAAATGCAGAATTTTAATTATATTAAGTTGAATAAACTTTAAAAATATGCTTAAACAGCATTTACAATTTAAATTATCACAAAAATTATCTCCGCAGCAAATTCAATTAATGAAATTGATACAGTTGCCTACACAAGCTTTTGAACAGAGGTTAAAGGAAGAGCTTGAAGAAAATCCGGCTTTGGATAGTGGAAAGGAAAAATCGGATGAATTTGAAGATGACTTTGATAATTCTTCTGATGACTTTCAAGATAATGAATCCATAAACGCAGAAGACATTAATGTAGATGATTATTTAAGTGATGATGAAGTCCCAAACTACAGAACGCAAACAAGTAATTACAGTGCAGACGATGAAGAGAAAAATGTTCCATACGCTTCAGGAACATCTTTTACACAGTATTTAAAAGGTCAGTTGAGCACATTTCGTTTAAATGACTTAGAAAAGGAAATTGCTAAATTTTTAGTGGGAAGTGTTGATGAAAGTGGTTATATAAGAAGATCACTTTCTGATATAGTGGATGATCTTGCTTTTACACAAAATATTTACACCACTGAAGAGAAGATAGAACACGTTTTAAAATTAGTCCATCAGTTGGACCCTGCGGGAGTTGGAGCCAGAGACTTGCAAGAGTGTTTACGAATTCAATTGAAAAGGAAAAACCAATCTCCAGATGTGGAATTAGCTTCTGAAATTATTGAAAAGGGCTTTGAGCAGTTTACTAAAAAACATTATAAAAAGTTAATTCAAAAATTTGACATTTCAGAAATTCAACTCAAAGCTGCTATAGAACAAATTGAACACTTAAATCCGAAACCAGGTGGTTCCTATTCAGGAAATACAAGAATAATTGAACAAGTTATACCGGATTTTTCAATTAGAATAGTTGAAGGAGAATTAGAATTGACACTTAATGGGAGAAATGCTCCGGAATTACACGTTTCAGGAGAATACAGCAACATGCTAAAAGGGTATAAGGAAAGTAAGGAGAAATCTAAATCTCAAAAAGATGCAGTGCAATTTATTAAACAAAAATTAGATGCAGCAAAATGGTTCATTGATGCTATCAAACAACGTCAGCAAACCCTGTTTGTAACTATGAGTTCCATAATGCATTATCAAAAAAAATACTTTTTAACTGGTGATGAACGTAAGTTAAAACCAATGATCTTAAAGGACATTGCGGATGAAATAGAAATGGATGTTTCAACGGTTTCAAGAGTAGCTAACAGCAAATACGTGGATACTCCATACGGAACTAAACTTATAAAGGAGTTTTTTAGTGAATCCATGAAAAACGATCAAGGAGAAGATGTTTCAACTCGTGAAATAAAAAAAATATTGGAAACTGTTATTGAAGAAGAGAATAAAAAGAAACCATTAACAGATGAGAAATTGGCATCTTTACTTAAACAGAAAGGATATCCAATAGCAAGACGTACTGTTGCAAAATATAGAGAACAGCTCGATATTCCTGTGGCAAGATTACGTAAAAAGTTATAAATGTGAATTACATATTAAGGGTTATATCGTTCATATTTCATCCTTTGTTAATGCCTTTAATTGCTGTTATCTTCTACTTTTCAAAAGCACCAAGATATATTCCAATTCCAATTATTAAAGCAAAATTATTTTCACTATTTATTTTAACAATAATATTACCTGTTTTGCTTTTTTTCTTACTTAAAAGTATAAAACAAGCAGAATCTATATATCTTGAAAATGTTAATCACCGCATTATTCCGCTAATTCTGAATTGTTTAATTACAGTTTTAATCTTAATAAAAATATTACCTCCAAATGAATTTGTTGAATTGTATTTCTTTTTTATAGGTGTACTATTATCTACAATAACATGTTTAATTCTGGCACTGATTAGTTTTAAGGCAAGCATTCATATGATTGCTTCTGGTGGCGTTTTAATGTTTTTTATAGCCTTAAGTATTCATTTTAGTATAAACATTAGCGGATCTATTGCATTAATGTGCCTACTTGTTGGTGCCATTGGAAGTTCGCGCCTACATTTAAAAGCCCACACCAAAAATGAATTATTTATAGGGCTATTAATTGGGATTATACCTCAATTAATCTTACTAAATTATTGGTTATAGAATATAGAAGATAAGACCAATTTTAATAGCATTCATATCAATCGAATTATTATTCAATAATGCATTGGAATCAAAGATTGGATTTAAAGCATAATACATATAAACATTCCAAGTATTATAACCAATACTTAAAGTTAATCCATATTGAAGATCATTAAAGTCCTTAATGTTTTTGTACTTTTCATTTTCCGGTTGGCCTTCGTACTTCGATGAATTAGCAACTACATAACCTGTCTTGAATCCTGTATAAATACGCCAAAATTTATATTCTGATTGAGTAGAAGATCGCCATCTAAATTCAAAAGGAATTTCAACTAAATGCTGAGAAAATTTATTTTTAGAAAAAACACTATTATCATCTATAGTACTATATAAATACTCGCTATTACTTCCCTTTGATATTAATAAATTTTGATTAAAAGAATTCCATGAATATCCTATTCCTATACCTAAAGCTAGATTTCTTTTTATGTTAATTGGCATATCTCTAATAAAACCTAAATGAAATCCACTTGAAAATCCATTTTGAGATATTCCTGAAGGCAAATTCCCCAATAAATTATACGTTACACCAACATAAAATTGATCTTCACGATATAACGAATCAAGTTCTATTTTAGAGATACCATCTTGTGCAATCAATAACTGATTAGCTAGTACTATTATAAAAGTTATAAGAAATTTCTTCATTAATTAAATTCCTAAGTAAATATAACTTTTATTGATTAAAATTTATTGCATAAAAAAAAGCATTTCTGATAGAAATGCTTTTTTTTATTAAGATTATTTAATGAGCTATTCAGCTTTTTTAACATTAGTTATATACATAATTTTTAGAGCATTAATCTCTCTAAGTTTTTGTTTTATGTCTGAAACCAAACCTGCGTTTGCATTTTTATCTATTTTTAAAGCCACAATCAATCTATCCTGTAATTCAGGTCTTAACCCGTTTCTAGCTTCTTGTACAGCTGCTTGTACGTGCTCTAAAGACGCAAACTTATCGTTTATTTGAATTCTTGCCTCCGTACCAAAATTTTTATATTGAGCACTTGGCTTTCCTGCATAAATAAACATAGCTCTGTCTTTTTCTATTTTTTCTATTTGATCTGCAGATGGTAATCTGTTTTCAATTTTAAGTTCATTGTCTCTCATTACAGTAGCAACCATAAAAAAGAATAATAACATAAATACAATATCTGGTAAAGACGCTGTTGAAACTGGAGGTAGTTCTCCTCCTTTTTTCTTTTTAAATTTTGACATTCTTTCTTTAAGTTAAATTAATTACTCTTAGGTTCTGCTTCAGATAATTTAAGAGGAAACATATCTTTAATAACATCAATTCTTTCCTTAAGCTTATCTACATCTCCTTGATAATACACATCGTCTTTATCTGCCAACATCTTTGTAAATGTTCTGTTATAAAGTCTTTTTGCTTCTCTATTTCTTAAAACATTGTAAGCAGCAACCAGTTCGTTCTGAACTTCTATATATTTACCATAAGATGTTTCTCTATCATGCTGTAAAGTAATAATTGCTTTATCAGGATGGTCAGACGAATGTTCGTCTTTCTTACCTTGACAATAATCGCATTTATTGCCATTCGCATCTGTTGATCCTCCATTATCTAAAAACTCTATTGCAGCTTTTCTTAAATCTTTTACTTGCATTTGATTTTCTTCTACAAGTAATTGATCATTCTTATTTAAAAGTACTGTAAATAGATTTTTTTGTTTGATAATGACAGGTTCATCAGATGGTGGCTCAATTTGCGGTAAACTCCTTAAAATCCCTTTATCTTTTTCTACAGTAGTAGTTACCAAGAAAAATATCAAGAGTAAGAAAGCAATATCTGCCATAGAGCCTGCATTAACTTCAGGTGCTGATCGTGTTGCCATAATTATTTTACTAATTTTTTAATTGAAGATAAAGCCACTACGACAATAGCAAAAATAGCTAAAGCATAAAATGTGTATAATCCAGCACCTACATTCTTAGAAGTAGTTTCTGTAACATTCAGCCCTTTATCAATAAAAGGTTGTAAATCTAAATTTGTGCCTGAAGCTATTAAATAAGATATTATTATTATCGCCAAAAATGCTCCAAGAGATAATAACGTCTTTTTTATGTTTCCAGAAAATAACCCTATAATGACATAGAATAATACAAGTGCTATTGTAATTGCAAAAATTACATAAGCAATAATCATCATATTATCTATCATTCCATGAGACCCAGACATAATCATTAGCCCAAAAATTATACCAATAACAGCCAAAATTAAAGCTACAATACTTAATATTTTATGTAAACCCATAATTTATTCGTGTTAACTATTATTTGTGTAATTTATTTAATATCATCATATCAACTAAAGATATAGAAGCATCTTCCATATCGTTAACAATACCGTCAATTTTTGCAATAATATAATTATAGAAAATTTGAAGGATAATCGCAACGATCAAACCAAATACTGTGGTTAAAAGCGCAACTTTAATACCTCCAGCAACTAAAGAAGGATTCATATCTCCTGCAGCCTCAATTTTATCAAAAGCACCAATCATACCAATTACTGTTCCCATGAAACCAAGCATTGGCGCTATTGCGATGAATAAAGAAATCCAAGAAACATTCTTTTCAAGTTGTCCCATTTGTACACCTCCATACGCTACAACAGCCTTTTCAGCAGCATCTATTCCTTCAGTTTCAATTCTATCTAATCCTTGATAGAATATTGATGCTACTGGACCTCTAGTGTTTCTACAAAGTTCTTTTGCAGCGTCTACTCCACCAGATTTCATAGCTTCCTCAACGTTTTGAGTTAATTTCTTGGTGTTGGTTGTAGAAAGGTTTAAAAAGATAATTCTTTCAATAGAAATTGCTAATCCAAGAATTAAACATAATAATACAATTCCCATAAACGCAGGACCACCTTGCATAAAACGTTTTTTAAGTTCTTGGTGAAACCCTTGAGTTTCTTCAGCTGGTGCAGCTTCAGAATTATCATCTTGAATTGTTGTTGCAACAGTATTTGCAACTGTGGTTGTGTTTGTGACTGTTGTCGCGTTTACACTTCCAAATGCCATAATACTAGCAATAGCTAGAATAGAAAATAGTCTTTTCATCGTTCTTGATCTTAATTTTATTAGTTAATGTGTTAAAGATATAAAAAAAAAGTAATTAAACTTAAAAAATTATGCAGAGAGGAAGGGATTCGAACCCTCGATACGCTTTTGGCGTATACACGCTTTCCAAGCGTGCGCCTTCGACCACTCGGCCACCTCTCTGTAATTTTTTCTTAAAAATAAATTACAGGAGCTCAAATAACAAAAAAAACTTTAAACAATAAAACTTTTTTCAGTTAAATTAAGTTATTTCTCCTCTTATAGAGGTTTCAAATATTGTTTTTAAAACTTTAGGTGAAACTTTTGAGCCCAGTAAATACATTAATTTTGTTACCGCAGCTTCAGTAGTAATATCTTTTCCAGAGATCACACCTAATTTTTTTAACTCTGCACTTGACTCATATTTTCCCTGTAAAACACTACCTCCAGAACATTGGGTAACATTAATAATAGCAATTCCCTTGCTCAATGCTAATTTCAAGATCCGTAAAAAAGATAATGAAGCTGGCGTATTTCCAGCTCCAAAGGTTTCTAAAATGACTCCTTTCAAATTAGGTGTTGAGAAAACGGCTTCAATGACCTTTTCTGAAAGTCCAGGAAAAAGCTTAATGAGAGCTATATCTGTGCACATTTTTTTATGCAGCTCAAGCTTCTTTTTTAAATTAGGCTTAAACAAATATTGTTTATTAACCTTTAAATGTACTCCTGATTCAACCAGTTCTGGATAGTTTAGGGATGCAAAGGCTTTAAAATGCTCTGCATTAATTTTAGTTGTTCTGTTGGCTCGATATAATTTATATTCAAAATATAAGCAAACCTCTTTAATGACAGGCTCATCATTTTTCAAAAGGGATGCAATTTGAATAGATGTAATAAGATTCTCTTTTGCGTCTGTTCTTAAATCACCTATAGGTAGTTGAGAACCCGTAAAAACAATTGGTTTACTTAAATTCTCCATCATAAAACTTAAAGCAGATGCCGTATAGCTCATGGTGTCACTTCCGTGTAAAACTACAAAGCCATCACTTTCATTATAATTATTTTCTATGATTTCTGCTATTTGCACCCAATAATCTGGATTCATTTCACTAGAATCTATAGGGTTAACAAAAGAAATTGTTGTAATACTACAATCTATTAATTTGAGCTCTGGTATTCTATCTAAAAGATTTTCAAAATCGAATGCTTTTAGACTTCCTGTTTCAGGATCTTTCATCATACCAATTGTTCCACCAGTATAGATTAGTAAAATATTAGCCTTTCTTGATGCAATCATATTGAAAATATTGCTTTACTGTTTTTGGTTGTGATTCTCGATATCTCTTCTTGTGATACACCATAAATTTCAGAAACTTTGTTTAGCACATTCAAAATATAAGCACTTTCATTCCTTTTTCCTCTAAATGGTGTTGGAGCCAAATATGGTGAATCAGTTTCTAAAACAAGATGTTTTATGTCTATTTTATTTAAAAATTGATCAATTTTCCCATTTTTAAAAGTCACAACTCCTCCTATACCAAGCTTCATGTTATACGATATTGCTTTTTGAGCTTGCTCAAAAGTTCCGGTAAAGCAATGAAATATTCCAAAAAGTTCTTCATCTTTCTCATCTTCGAGTACTTCAAATATTTCATTAAATGATTCTCTGCAATGAATAACTATGGGCAACTTGTATTGTTTTGCTAATTTAATCTGATATCTGAATGCTTCTTGCTGTATACCTAATGTAGATTTATCCCAATATAGATCAATCCCGGTTTCTCCAACCGCATAAAACTTATGGGAAGCCAACATATCTTCAACATGATCAAGTTCGTCCTTGTAATTATCTTTAACATGAGTAGGATGCAATCCCATCATTAAAAACACATTTTCAGGAAAGTCTTTTTCCAATTGAAGCATTGAAGTGGTGTAAGTAGAATCAATTGCAGGAATAAAAAAACGTGAAACATTGGCATCTAAAGCTCGTTGCATTATTTCGTTTCTATCATTTTCATAAGCTTCACTATATAGGTGCGTGTGAGTATCGGTAATGTTCATTTTACAAAAATAGATTTTTTACTCCTTATATTTACAAAAATTTAATCCTATGGAAACTTTGTATTCTTTTTTAAAAGAAAGAGGTTATACTAGAACAAAATTGCATTTAACCAAAACAAATCATTTTGAGATAATTGCTACTATTAATGGCGTTAAGGGTCTATTTATTTTAGATACAGGAGCATCAAACTCATGCGTAGGTTTTGATTCTACAGAGCTTTTTAAATTAAAAGCTGAAGAATCTGAAGTAAAAGCAGCTGGTGCAGGAGCTATTAATATGGAAACCAAAATATCAGAAAAAAATAATATAAAAATAGGTCAATGGGGCCAAGACAAATTGGCTTTGATTTTATTTAACTTAACTCATGTCAATACCGCTTTAACTAATCACAATGCGAAACCTGTACACGGAATCATTGGTGCTGATGTATTAAATAAAGGAAAGGCAATTATTGATTATAACAAGAAATATTTGTACTTAAAATTAAATTGAAAACATGACTAAAATCATTTATTTTAAAAATAATAGTTTGTAATTTATGCAGCTATTAATCAATAAAATTATGGAGTCATGGAAGAGTAGATCGATATTATCTTTTTAGGATTTCTACTTTTAATAACACTTACATAATTAAATGAAATATTTTTCCATGACGAAAAAAGAAAAGCGCAACTTCTTTAAAGTTGCGCTTTTTGATTTTACTATATTTTATTTTTAAAGTTCCAAGGCCTTTTTAACATCATTGTTCATCAATAATTCAATAGGGTTTTCCAGAGCTTCCTTCACCGCAACAAGGAAACCAACACTCTCTTTTCCATCAATTATTCTGTGGTCATAAGAAAGAGCCACATACATTATTGGTCTTATTTCCACCTTCCCATTTATGGCAACCGGACGCTCAACAATATTGTGCATTCCTAAAATCCCACTTTGAGGTGGATTAATAATTGGTGTAGAGAGCATACTACCAAACACACCACCATTAGATATAGTGAAGGTTCCTCCAGTCATTTCATCAACAGTAATTTGTCCGTCACGAGCTCTAATTGCTAATCGTTTCACTTCAGATTCTACACCTTTAAAAGTTAACTTTTCAGCATTTCTAATTACTGGAACCATCAGTCCTTTTGGACCAGATACTGCAATACTAATATCACAGAAATCGTAGGTTATCATTTCCTTACCATCAATCATTGAATTAACGGTTGGGAATTCTTTTAATGCCCTTACTATTGCAAGAGTAAAAAACGACATAAAGCCTAAATTAACCTCATGTTTTTCCTTAAAGGTTTCCTTATATTCTTTACGTAAAGCAAAAATTGGTGACATATCAACTTCATTAAAAGTGGTAAGCATAGCAGTGGTATTTTTTGCTTCAACTAGACGCTCTGCAACTTTTCGTCGTAATAATGACAACTTGGTGCGCTTCATCCCTCTTCCTTCAACATCTACAGCTTGTCCCATTGAAGGAACTGCTTTAACGGCATCTTCTTTTGTTACTCTACCATCTTTTCCAGTTCCCTTTATTTCGCCAGCATCCATTCCTTTTTCAGACAGAATTTTTTTAGCTGCAGGACTTGCTGTTCCAGTCGCGTAGGTCGCTGGTTCTGTAGACTTCTCGACTGCGCTCGAAGTGACAACTTCCGTTTTAGGAGTTTCTTTTTTAACTTCTTTTGCTGGAGCATCACCTTCCGGTTTAGATGCACTTGTATCAATTAAACATACAACAGCACCAACTTCAACTGCATCGCCTTCTTCGGCTTTTAAGGTAATTGTCCCACTTGCTTCTGCAGGGAGTTCAAGTGTTGCTTTGTCACTATCAACCTCTGCTATGGGTTGGTCTTTTTCTACATAATCCCCATCTTGTACTAACCATTCTGCAATTTCAACTTCTGTAATTGATTCTCCTGGTGAAGGAACTTTCATTTCTAAAATCATTCTTAATATATTTTAGTCTATTTTTATTTACGTTGGTTATTTTTTGTATTGTCAAATACATAATCTATTACTTCTTGATGACGCCTCTTTGATCTCGTTGCGCTTCCAGCAGCAGGAGAGCCATAAGGACGTCTGGTTGCTACCCTAAATGTTTTTGTTTCATCTAAATGCATAAGCATATAACTATAAGCTCCCATATTTTTTGGTTCTTCTTGAGCCCAAACAACTTCATCTGCTTTGTTATATTTCTTCAATAGGTCCTGAATTGCTTTTGTTGGAAGTGGAAACAATTGTTCTATTCTTATTAACGCAACATCGTCTCTGTTTAGATTTTCTCTTTCATCTAATAAATCATAATAGAATTTACCTGTTACAAAAACAAGTGATTTTACTTTATTTGCTTCAATAGTATCATCTATTACAGTTTGGAAACTTCCATTAGCAAACTCCTCTACTGTTGATACTACTTTAGGATGACGCAGTAAACTTTTAGGAGTGAATACAATTAACGGTTTTCTGTAATTAGATTTCATTTGTCTGCGTAATAGATGAAATATATTAGCAGGTGTTGTACAATCTGCGACAAACATATTGTCTTTTGCACACAACTGTAAATAACGTTCCATACGTGCTGATGAATGTTCTGCTCCTTGACCTTCGTAACCATGTGGTAGCAACATTACCAAGCCGTTTTGGGTTTTCCATTTATCTTCTCCTGAAGAAATGTATTGGTCAATCATAATTTGCGCTCCATTACTGAAGTCTCCAAATTGTGCTTCCCAAATTGTTAAAGCGTTAGGACTTGCCATAGCATACCCATAATCAAACCCTACAACACCATATTCTGATAATGATGAATTGTAGATAGCAAAATCACCTTGATTATCGCTAACATTATTTAAAAGAATAACTTCTTCCTCGCTATCTTCAACTTTTACAACTGCATGCCTATGCGAAAATGTTCCGCGTTCTACATCCTGACCCGAAATTCTAACATCAAAACCTTCTTCTAACAAGGTTCCGTAAGCTAAATGCTCTGCCATTGACCAATCCATCCTATTTTCATTGAACATGGTCTTTCTGGATTCTACAAGACGTTGTATTTTGCGAATAAACTTTTTGTCTGATGGTAATGATGAAATGACATCAGCAATTTTTTCTAATTTATTTTTAGGATACGAAGTATCTAAAGGTTTCATCATTTCAACTTCATTTACTCTTGTAAACGAATCCCATTCCCCTTGCATAAATGGAGTAATATTGGTTTTATCTTCTTTTCGAGAATCTTCTAATTCTTCTTCTAAAGTAGATTTATAATCTGCCTCAAGTTTCTTAACATAGGATTCATCGATTATATCTTGTTCAATTAACTTTTCAGCATAAATATCTCTTGGATTTCTGTGTTTAGCAATAGCCTTATATAGCAATGGTTGTGTGAATCTTGGTTCATCACCTTCATTATGACCATACTTTCTGTAACCCAATAAATCAATAAATACATCGCGCTTGAATTCCATTCTGAAATCTAATGCAAACAACACAGCATGAATTACTGCTTCGGCATCATCAGCATTAACGTGCATCACTGGAGAAAGTGTTACTTTACCAACATCAGTACAATAAGTACTAGACCTTGCATCCAGATAATTTGTTGTAAATCCTATTTGGTTATTTACGACAATATGAATGGTTCCATTGGTTTTATAACCATCTAATTTCGCCATTTGTACAAGCTCGTACACTAATCCTTGACCTGCAATTGCAGCATCACCATGAACAATAATTGGTAGTACTTTACTAAAGTCCTCTGGATAATATTTTTCCTGTTTAGCTCTGGCAATTCCCTCTACCACTGCTCCAACAGTTTCCAAATGCGAAGGGTTTGGAGCTATATTTAAATTAATCTTGTTTCCGTTATCAGTCACACGGTCACTTGTCCATCCTAAATGGTATTTTACATCGCCATCAAATTCTACCTGCTCATAATCTTTACCATCAAATTCGCTAAAAATATCTTTAGCAGATTTACCAAAAATGTTTGTTAAGGTATTTAAACGACCACGATGTGCCATTCCCATAACAAACTCTTTCACGCCATAACCTGCTGCTTTTTCAATTACAGCATCCAATGCAGGAATTAAAGACTCTCCTCCTTCTAAAGAAAATCGTTTTTGTCCAACATATTTTGTATGTAGGAAGTTTTCAAAAGAAACCGCTTCGCTTAATTTTTTTAAAATGTATTTTTTTTGTTGAACAGTAAAATTAGGATGATTGTGATTTTTATTCAATTTATTTTGAATCCATTGTCTTTCTCCTGGTTGGCGAATATACATGTACTCCACGCCTATTGCTTCGCAATATATATCTTCAAGTTTTTTGACTATTTCGCTTAAGGGTTGAGGTCCGATTCCAAGAATTTCTCCAGCATTGAAAACAGTATTAAGGTCATCTTTTGAAAGTCCAAAATTTTCAATATCTAATGTTGGAGCATATTTTCTACGATTCCTAACTGGATTTGTTTTTGTAAATAAATGTCCTCTGGTTCTGTAATCATCAATCAATTTAATTACTTGAAACTCTTTAAGAACGTGTTCTGGAACTTGAGTTGATACTCCTTCTACAATTTCTCCATCTAATCCATAATTTTCACTACCAAAATCATAGCCTTGAAAAAAAGCTCTCCAACTTGGCTCAACCGAATCAGGATCATTTAAATACTGATCGTATAGATCAGCAAAGTATGATGTATGTGCTGCGTTTAAAAAGGAATATTTATCCATTATATAAATTGAAAACGTTTGCGTTTCATCAAAAATTTGGTCAAAAATACAATAATTAGCAAAATAAGGTATTGATTTATTATATTTAACTCCAAATAAGTACAGTAAATTAGCTCTTTATGAAAACATCTTATAAAAAAAGAAAAAATATTACATTATTAACAATTATTACCTGTTTAATATTTGGATTATCATATTCTCAAGAAATAACACAAAAGCAAAAAAGCGACTTTTGGAATCATGTTCGATTTGGAGGAGGAATTGGATTAAGCTTTGGTGATGGTTATTTTAGTGGCACATTAGCTCCAAGTGCTATTTATCAATTTGACCATCAATTTGCTTTAGGTGTTGGTTTAAGTGCATCATACAATGAAGAAAAAAATCTTTATAACTCTACTATTTTAGGAGGAAGCATTATTGGTCTTTTTAATCCAATTAACGAAATTCAATTATCTTCAGAATTTGAACAATTTCATGTAAGAAGGGATTTTGACCAAAATTATATAGGCAATCCTGATGATAATTTCTGGTATCCAGCCTTATTTTTAGGTGCTGGTTACGGGAGTGGTAATTTTACAATTGGTATTAGATACGATGTACTTTATAATGAAAATGAAAGCATTTATGCTGACCCTTGGGTACCTTTTATAAGGTTTTATTTTTAAACCTAAAGAGGTAAAAAAGAATTGCCTTCTCTAACATCTTTTGCCAAATCACAAATAGTTTTGTTTTCCAGACTGACTAATAATTCGTTTCGTAATGGTGCCGCTAATTTATGGAGTGGACATGGTTTTTCATCGTTACATTTCTCTAAACTTAACAAACAAGAAGATAATCTCTTTTCTCCATCAATAACATGTATAATTCTTTTTAGCGGTTGCTTCTTATCTTCTTCACTCAAATAAAACCCTCCTTTGGGTCCTTTTGTTGAAGAAATAGTTTTTTGTCTGGAAAGTTCCTGAAGCAATTTTGCAATATATGCTTTTGGCACATTAATTGGTCCCGCAATATCTTTTACCATGATCTTTTTTTCTTCGTTAGAATTTAACGCTAAATATAAGACTGCCTTAATTGCGTATTTAGAAGAATTTGAGAACATTTCCTTTCATTTAAAGGGTCAAAATTAGAAAATAAAATTGTATTTTTGATGTGCTGAAATTTAGCTGTTCAATTATAAAAAGATATTTTTGTCTTAAATATGATAATTGTCATATTTTATAACTTGTTTAGAAGATATTTTTGAACCTTAATAAAACTATATAAACCTTAATTATTTTTTAAATGAAATCAATATTAAAATTCTTGTCACTATTTTTTATTCTACTCATGATTAGTTGTGGTGGAGATGAAAAGAAAAAAGAATCTAAAAAAGTTAAAATTGGTAGTCAGCCAATTGAAAAAAAAGCTGCTCCTAAAAAAACAGTTACAAAGCCATCTGAAACGGTTGATCTAACAAATAAAGGTATAGGTCCAGTTAAATCATTAACCCTTCCTGCCGAGATAGATCAAGCAATGGTCACCAAAGGTGCAGATGTCTATAAAAAAATGTGTACTGCATGCCACAGACCTGACAAAAAATTCATAGGTCCAGCGCCTAAAGGTGTCCTGAAACGACGTACTCCCGAATGGATCATGAATATGATATTAAACCCGGAGGAAATGGTAGCTAAGGACCCTCTTGCCAAAGAATTGTTAATGGAATTTAACGGAGCGCCTATGGCCAATCAAAATCTTACAGAAGAAGATGCAAGAGCTGTATTAGAATATTTTAGAACATTAAATTAAAATAATATGAAACCTAACCTTAAAATTATTTTTAGTGCTCTTTTAGTTGTGTTATTTTTTAGTTGTAAAAACAACGAAAAACAAGACGGCACAAAAGAAGCTACAAAATCAGAAACAACAGAAAAGAGAACAGGTCAAGCCTTTATGGAAGATGATGGGTCAACTCCTAATTGCCTTCAAATAGCAATTGGTTCACCTGATCACACAACACTTGTTGCTGCAGTACAAGCTGCACAAGTAGAAAACGCTTTGGTTAATGTAGGACCGCTTACAGTTTTTGCACCAACTGATGCGGCCTTTGCAGCCTTACCAGAAGGTACTGTAGAAAATTTGGTGAAGCCAGAAAACAAAGCAACATTGGCAGACATTTTAAAATACCATGTTACACCTGGTAATTTAAACGTAAAAATCTTAACAAAACTTCCAAAATTAGGTCAAGCTAACAATCAATATGTAAAAATTGAAGTTGTAGATGGTAAGCCAGTTATTGGTGGAGCAAACATTATCGCGAGTGTAAAAGCTGGAAATGGCATTGTACATGTAATTGACAAAGTATTACTTCCTCCTGCTAAAGAATAAAAACTAATCAAAAAATAATAAAAATGAAAAACAATTTAAAAATATTTGCTGCACTTTTTGTTGTTGCCTTACTAAATTCATGTGGAAATGGTAGTTCATCAAAGTCAGGTAGTGCATTAAGTTCAAGCGCTGCAGAAAAAGTATATGTAGCACCTGGAGAGCACGATTCGCATTATGCATTTCTATCTGGTGGATATAGTGGTAACCTTACGGTTTATGGCTTGCCTTCTGGAAGAATGTTTAAAGAAATTCCTGTATTCTCACAGTTTCCAACTTCTGGATATGGTTATTCTGAAGAGACCAAACCGATGTTGAATACCTCTCATGGATTTATTCCTTGGGGAGATTCTCACCATCCAGACATTTCGCAAACTAATGGAGAAATTGATGGACGTTTTATTTTTATAAATGAAAACAATACACCAAGAATTGCGAAGATCGACCTAAAAACTTTTGAAACTACTGAAATTATTGAAGTACCAAATAGTGCTGGTAACCACAGTTCTTCATTTGTGACTGAAAACACTGAATATGTTGTAGCAGGAACACGTTTTTCTGTACCAATTCCGCAACGAGATATGCCAATTAAGGATTATAAAGGTAATTTTAAAGGTGCCTTATCTTTTATCTCTGTTGAACCAGAACATGGACATATGGATATAAAATTCCAAGTACTAATGCCAGGTTTTAACTACGATTTATCGCATCCTGGACGTGGAAAGTCTCATGGATGGTTCTTCTTTACAACTTATAACACAGAAGAAGCAAGTACTTTATTAGAAGTTAATGCCTCTCAAAACGATAAAGATTTTATTGCAGCTATAAACTGGAAAAAAATTGAAGAATATGTAAATAATGGTGGTGGTACTATGATGCCAGCTAATTATGCACATAACGTATATG
>CAYTSL010000005.1:0-25739 GCA_964440415.1 uncultured Flavobacteriaceae bacterium | reverse complement strand
TAACCTTAGTTGTAGCGTATTGGGCATGAACTATGGACATACCAAAAAACAAAAAACTTAAAAAGATCAAGTGTTGTATTTTTGTTTTGTTGTTTTGTTTCATTTTACGCATCACTCTTTTTCTTACTCTCTTTCTTACTCTTTTTCGATTCTTTTTTTCCTGCACCTATCGGAATGCTCGCTTTTAAAAAAAAGCTGTTATTATTCGTGCCAGAAACTCCTTTGTAAACATTAGTAAATCCGTAATAATATCTTATACCAATTGTCATTCCTGAATCTGGCATTAACTTATATCCCGTGCCAATAGCGACACCAGTGTCCAGCCTATTGATATTATTCTTATTGAAGTCACGAATTCTTATTTCTTGATTATCAGAATCCGAGTTGAATTCGACCCAGGCTTTAGTCCTTAAACCAAATTGTGGTCCTGCTTCAAGATATATTCTATTTTTAAATCTGTATTTAATCAATGCCGGAACAACAAAATAATTGATTTTCTGACTATAAGTCCCTTCTTCATCTTGAGGTTCAATACCTAAAAAATCAAGATCGTTAGCAGACAATTTATTGTCACCCATTTTAGCTTTAACAAGAACTCCTGTATATATATTCCACTGGTTTTTTAATTTAAAATCAAAATAAAAACCAAGGTTAAAAGACGATAATTGCTTATCGCCTTCCAAAGTGGAAATATTAGACCAATTTACGCCTCCTTCCAGTCCAAATTCCAGTCCATCAGAATTTAACTTATCTCCAAATATTACCGACAGTAATACTTGGGAATACCCGGTAACTCCTATTAAAAGAGCAATTAAAACCGTTAAGTATGTTTTCTTTTTGATTAAAGACATTTAGGAATAATATTTTTTAAACCTTTATTATTTATTAAAACTTTTAGTTATTGCTTTTACATATTGCTTAGCAGCTATAGCTACACCTTCTGGCTCTTCAATTCTTGACGTGACTACGGCTACTAGTTGTTTTTCACCTTCTTCTTCTAAATTGTAAATCACGGTTTCTAGAATAAAGTTGTAAGCGGTTTGAGTAATGACGGTTTGATTAACATAATTGCCATAGGTAGAATATGACATCGGATTACGATAATAACCGTAAAAGCCTCCATAATATCTAGGGTAATAACCATAGTAATTGCTTCCAGCATAATATCCTCCATCTATTGTGGTTTTGGATAACTCTTCTACATCTTTTAGTACAGTTAAAACCACGCCATTAAAGCCTTCGCTTTTGAGCATATTCGTAATTTCTTCTTTATTTTCTTCAGTTATTTTTTTATTAGGATTTAATTTTGGAAATTTTGTAAAACTTGGCGTTGCTTTTATGCCTCTTTCATTTAATTGTTTTGCAATTTCATTTTCAAAAGTGATACGAGCAGACTTATCATCTGTTCGTGCAATAACTAATATGTTTTTGTCTTTTATGGAGTCGGCGTTATCTCCTTTCCAAGAATTTAGAACATTAACACTGGAGCAGGCATTTAATAAGAATAGTATTGTAAGACTTAAAATTAAATTGATTGATTTTTTCATAGTTATTGTTTTTTAATAGTTAATAAATATTTGTGGCGAAATTAACGAATTATTTTTTGGTTTGCAACCAAAATCGGTTGCCTATAGCTTAATTAAAATATCCTTATAATTTATTTAAAAAATTAATATTCGATAAATTAAATATTAAGAAAAGCTAGATCAGACGACTACTGATTAGCATTTAATTCTAGCATTAGTCTTTGCGCTTTTTCAGTCTGTCCCTGATTTTGATAGATCAATGCCAATAAATACTTATAGTCTTGATTTTCAGGTTCAATTCTTAATGCTTTTTTAGCATAACGTTCTGCAAGTTTGAGATCTTTATTGTCTTGGTAATAATAGGTGGCCAAATTATACATAGATCTGGTATCGTTAGGATCAAGTTTTATAGCCAATTCTAATTCTGAAACAGCAATTGTTGTATTCCCACTCTCAAAATTTAATAAGGCCTTTAAAAAATGTGGCCGCCCTAATTTTGGCTCCAATTGAATCCAGGTATCTAAGGTCTCATTGGCATTAGTGTAATCCTTGACCATAGAGTACGTTGTTGCTAAATTTGAATAAACCGGAGTAAGTAGGCTGTCCTTTTGAAGCGCCATTTTATAGTGTTTAATGCCATTGTTGTAATCACCTTTCTGTAAATAATAATCGCCTAATTGCATTCTGCCTGAAGAAAAATCTGCGCTGGCAAATAGCATGGTTTCAAATTCTTCTACAGATCTATTCATGTTTATTCTATCAGTTCCACTAAAATTGGTTTCATCAATACCAAGTACTAATTGTGCAGCACCAATTCTAACCAATTTTATAGAGTCATTCATGTGCTTTAACGCGATAGAAGTTCTGATTTGAGGAGACAATATTCTGAACTTTATAAGAGCATGGTATCTAACATGAGCAGAACTGTCGTTTAAAACCTGCATCAAAGTATTATAGTGTTCTTCAGTCGTAAAATTTAAGTTTTCAATAACCGTTGCTCGCACTATATCTGGATTATTATAGTCAACTATAAATTTCTCCAGATCACGGCGTTCATTCTGATTTAAATTATCTTTTCCGCTTAATAATAAGTTGTCTGAATAATGCTCCTTTCTTTCGTTACCATACCACTTTTTAACCGCATTTGAAGCCCAGGAATTTGTTTTATCATCATGACATTGTGCACAGGCGTTTGGAGTACCAAATTTTTCAGATTGATCAGGTCTGGGAACCCTAAAACTGTGATCACGTCGAAAATCATTACCCATATAAACTGCTCCAGTCATGTGGCAATTAATACACAAACTTGCTTCCGTATTCTCTTCATGGAAATGATGTGATTTGGTGTCATAAGTAGCTGGAACATGACATTGTATACACAATTTATTCCCTTCGAATTTAAGCTCTAGAGAATGTGGGTCATGACAATTGCTACACATAACATTGTTTGCATACATTTTACTTTGTAAAAAGGACCCATAAACATAATCTTCATCCATAATTTGTCCATCTCCATGATATAAATTAGTGGTTAGATTAGAAACTAAATATTGATTTTCAAAATTTTCCCCTGGCTTCAGGTTGTAAGTAAGTTTAGATCTTCTGGCATGACAAGGAGCACAAAGGTTTAGTTGTTCCTGCTGATTTAGCCCTTTTATAATATGTGAATTACTATTTAATGAGTCTTTATCTGCCCATATATTATGATTTTTGGCAGGACCATGACAACTTTCGCAAGAAACATTAATTTCATCGTAAGTCGTGTTAAAAGAATCTGTTTGCGCATTATAATTCTTTTCTAAATTGGTAGAATGACATTCAGCACACATGGTATTCCAGTTCTGCGCTCCTTTTGTCCAATGTAACCAATCATGGGGTTCAATAGATTCTCCTTTATACTGATGAAACCATTCTCCTTTTTGTGTGTCCCAAGTTGCCCTTAATACCTGCTTTTTTCCATTTTCAAAATCAATCAAGTATTGCTGTAACGGAATAACACCAAAAGTGTATGTGATCTTATATTCCTTTTCTGAATCATCTATTTCCTTAATACGTACAAAAAAGGTGCTGCCTTCTTTATAAAAAAAGTACTTTACTCCATCAATATTCACCTTGACATTCTCAAAATCCCCTAATACCGTAGTATCGTTGGCAATTTGCATGGCCAATTCGTGATGAGATCCAATCCACTTATCGTAAGCATCCTTGTGACATTCAATGCAGGTATTTGCACCAACATAACCATTTACACCATAGAGTTCCTGATCTGGTTTTGCATCAACGTATTCTTCATCTTTACAGGAAAACAGTACGACAATAATAATAAAGAAACCTGCTACTTTTTTGAATTTAATCATGCATGTTTTTGATTGGATCATAATTTAATTTAGAACTGAATTGAAAACCATAAGATGGCGTAATCTCTATATTTTGTGACCAAGTTGAGCTAACCGTTACCCAAAAAGAGAATAATAAGAGAAATTTAAGGTTTTCCATAATAAGCTTTTATTGTTTAAAATTTTAATTGAGTTGAAGAGACCAACCCAAAATAAAGCTATTGGTATCTGCTCCATAATCAGCCAATGTTTCTCTGCGTAAATACGCCACTTTTACATTTTGTCCCTTCATTAGAGGAAAGCCAGCAGATAGTGCTGCAATAACATTTGTTCTGGAGTCATTTCTAGGTATCTCACTAATAATAGATTCTCCACCATGCCCAAGAGCCAAACTTATTGATCCCCAAATACGTGAAGGAAACCTTTTGATAAGATGCGTTTGTAAAGCAAAAATAGGATCTTGTTTTCTCTGTGCACCACCAAAAAAGTCACTGTTATTTGTAAATACGTATAATGAACCCGTAAGCTCGTACGACCAACTTTTCCAATTGTGTAAAAGTCCAACTTGAGGGCGAAAAACAAATCGATTCTGTCCAAGGTTGATTAATTTTTCTTCAAAATATTGTCCAACAGGAACCGTAACCTCCAATGAAAAACCAAAAGTTGTATTAACTGGATGTTCACCAAAATACTTCTGAAGTTCTTTAAGGTTAAGAGCTGGAGGCCCTATTAAGTTTACTGAAAAGCGAATTCTAGGGTCCGTAAAACCAGTTCTGTTCGCAGTTGCAGGCTCACCATTAAGTAGACCTTCATAATGCATAAAGCCGAAAGGGACTTTAGCATCAAGCCGAGCTAATTTCTTTCCAATTTTAAAAGGCTGAACGTAGGATACTAATAGGATATTAACTTCGACGGTTGCATCTTGGACCCCTAACTGTGGATCAAAACTTACGTCTCCAAAAGTAAACGCATAACCAGCACCAATAAATTTAGCATCTAAAGGCAGAGAAGACCATCTTCTTGGTTCAACGTCTTGTGCAAAAAGGGCGTTATTGCAGAATGAACTGAAAAATAAAAATAGGAGAACTACTGGTAACACCTTGGGCATAAGAAAGCTATTAAAGGATTGATAGATCGTCTTTAGATGCAATCCAATACATATAAATACGGTGCATTACAGCTAATACAACAGCACCAACAAAAAGCCCAATGATACCATGTAAAAGCATGCCACCAATCGTTCCAATTAAAATGATAATCATAGGTGTTTGAAGCCCTTTACCCAAAAGCATAGGTTTAAGAATATTATCTGATAAGCCGACCAATACGCAATAGATCGTAAAAATAACAGCTGGAGTTGTTTCGGATGTTGAAAAAACGATAATTATTGCTGGAATCATAACCAGAATCGTAGGTATCTGAACAATAGCCAAAATCAATATAACCAAGGCGAAAATGCCCGCTGCCGGTAATCCAATGGCTTTAAACCCAATAAAAGCCAACACGGCTTGTATTAGTGCTACTAAAAGAATTCCTTTTACAACGCTTCGGATGGTATCTCTTGACATATGTAGAATTTCTTCTGATTGATCTCCGATTAGTTTATTTACAAACTTTTTGGAGACATTATATCCAGAATCGGAATTGTACATAAACACAATAGCAATTAAAAAAGATATGATAAATGCGATCAGCGAGCCAATAAACCCTGAAATACTAGTAAGCATACCACGGCCACGTTCCAAAATAATATCTTTATGTACCACAGCAAATTCACTTGCATTTTTAGACAATTTATCCCATTCTTCATAGAGTTTCTCTCCTACTACTGGCCACTCTTTGACCGACAAATCTGGCTGCGGAATCTGCAGGGATTGATCTTTTATTTGTGAAACTGTTAATTTGGTGTTTTCCACAACAGATCCAACCATAAAGTACATGGGCGTAAAAAGAATTAAGGCGGCAATTAGAGAAAATAAGACGGCTCCCGTTTTCTTTTTATTAGCAAATTTTTTCATCCATCTGGAATACAAAGGAAATATTGCAACAGCAAGTATAATAGCCCATAAAATAATCATTAAAAACGGACGTACAATAAAAAAACACCAGGCTATCATTAGCAGTATAACGAGCAAGCGAAGTGTAGCCGTAATTGAAATATTGTCTTTCATACCATTACTAATATTTTGTTACAATAGTAAAGATAGTAATTTATGTTAAACGCGTCGACCTTTCATGCCGCTTCTACTAGTGCTTCTAGTACTACTTTGATTAGAACTATCATTTGTATTACCACGAGCACAATTATTATATTGTTTTTGTAAATAATACTATATTTTCCTCCTCATTTTTTCTTAATTCATCAAATATTAAGTGATATAAATAACAGATTAGTTATAATTACAAAACAGGACGAATTTCAGTCCTTTTTTTTTAATAAAACCATTGATTCTACTTACATTTGCCCTTTATTTTTAAAACCGAATTTATGATTACAGATATAAAAACAATAACAAAAACAAAAACTAAAAGCAAATATAGCAAGTGGCATCATCCATATAAGCCAGCCAAGGAATTCAATAAAAAAGTGGCTTACTTTAGTATGGAATTTGGTATCCATCAAGCTTTAAAAATATATTCAGGTGGACTTGGGTTTTTAGCAGGCTCTCACATGCGTTCTGGCTTTGAACTTAAGCAGAATATGATAGGTATTGGGATGCTGTGGAAATTTGGATATTACGATCAGGCAAGGAATGAGGACCAAACTTTAAGAATAGATTTTATTGAGAAGAGTTATAATTTTCTTGAAGATACTGGAATAGAGGTAGAGGTCCAGTTACATGACAACCCTAGTGTAAAGGTAAGAGCCTATGTGCTTAAACCGGAAATCTTTGGAACCGTTCCAATGTATTTATTAAGTACTGATGTAGAAGGTAACGATTATCTATCTAGAACAATAACCAATCATTTGTATGATGCCAACGAGATGACTCGTGTTTCACAGAGTATTGTGCTTGGAATTGGCGGAGCTAAGGTGGTTGAGGCATTAGGAGGCGCAGAGGTTTATCATTTAAACGAGGGACACGCATTACCTGCTTTCTACCACTTAAAAAACAAAGGAGTTAAAAAGAGCCAGTTGGTTTTTACGACTCACACGCCTGAAAAAGCTGGAAATGAAGAACGTGATGCAAGACATTTAAACAGATGTGGATTTTTCGGAAAAACTTTAACCGACAAACAGCTTGAAAAGGAAATGGTTAATGGAGGCATGATAAATTATACTGTCTCGGCTTTAAGGATGTGTAAGAATGCCAATGCGGTTTCTAAATTGCACGCCAAAGTGGCCAACGAGATGTGGAAAGATTATAAAGGAGTTAGTAAAATTATTCCTATTACAAATGCACAAAATCAGCTATTTTGGCAGGATGGTGCTATTAGAAAAGCTTGGGAAAAGAAAAATTCTAAAGCTTATATTAAAAGAAAGCTGCAATTAAAGAAGGAATTGTTTGATGAAGTATTGAATCAGACAGAAAAGTTATTTGACCCAAATGTGCTGACATTTGTTTGGGCAAGACGATTTGCCGGATACAAAAGAGCTGAATTGTTATTGCATGATTTAAAACGATTTAAAAGGCTAATTAGTAACGCAAAATATCCTGTGCAGATAATTTGGGCAGGAAAACCATACCCATACGATTATTATGCTATTGATATTTTTAATCATTTGGTGCTTTATTCAAAATATGAAAAGAATCTTGCCGTATTAGTAGGATATGAAATTGACTTATCTAGAAAATTAAAATGCGGATCTGATGTCTGGTTGAACACACCAAGAATTACTCGTGAAGCTTCTGGTACAAGTGGAATGACTGCTGCAATGAACGGATCTGTCAATGTATCAATAAACGATGGATGGATCCCTGAATTTCAAAAAAATGGAAAAAACTGTTTTGTTTTACCCGAGTTAGATCACAATTTACCGGTCTGGGATCAGGATAAAATGGATGCCGATAGTTTATATGATATTTTAGAGAACAAAGTAATACCTATGTATTATGATGAACCTAAAAAATGGCAGGAAATTGTTTTCAATGGTATGGATGATGTCATTCCAGAATTTACAAGTGCAAGAATGGCGACAGAATATTATAAACACTTATAGCTTTTATTACTGTTATAAACTAAAAAACCCGAACAATTATTTGTTCGGGTTTTTTTTATAATATGAATATATTATTCTTTTAGAGTTTTCATATAATGAACAACCAACCAAGCGTCTTCTTCGCTCATTTTCTTTTCGTAGTTTGGCATATCATCTCTACCAATGTAACTTTTGTAAAATATGGCTCCATCTGATTGTGCATGAAATTCCTCTGAAGAGAAATCTCCAATATCTCCTTCTACTTCATCAGCTTTAGGTCCATCACCATAGCCTTCCTTACCATGGCATGATTTACAATGTTTTGAATATAATGATTTCCCAATAGCAATATTCTCTTTAGATGCTTCTTCTGGGTTAGTCATTTTTTCGTATTTAGCAGGAACTACCCATTCGTCCTGTTCCATTGCAGTAAAAGCCAAAAATCCCAAGCTGAATATTCCAATCAATAATAATAATTTTAGTGTTTTCATGTGTTATTTAAATTGTCTTTATTAGTTAATAATAATAATAAATCAAAAATGATACCAATTTATCATTCTAAATATATTAAGATGCATTTTGAGATTCTATTTCTTTGCCCTCTTTTTTAATTTTCATGAGGTTTCTTATACTGTACACATAATTAGTCCAAACACCAATTAACAAAATTGATAAAACTACGTACATCCATATTGGAGCAACATCTGACCACAAGGTATTGGTTTCTTCAGTTGTTATTTTGTTGAACGTACCCCAATTTACAGTTTTTTTCTTAATTACATTTGCAAAATCATCATGATCTTCTATCAGAACAAATACATCAATATTCCCTTCAACATTACCTCGAATATTTTCTGGAAATTCAAACTCATATTCTCCATCTTCAATGGTTGCTTCCTCAATTGGCATTTTGGAGATCATTCCTCCAACGGAGAATATTACGTCTAATTCTTCAACTGGAACTTTAGTTTTTAAACTATCTAAAGAATAGGCGTTTAAAAAGACTGTTTTTACACTGTCAATTTCTTTTAGGTCTAATTCGAGAAAGACATCTTTTACGGCTATTTCATCTTCTTTTGACTTAAGTCCATCTGTACCTTCAAAAACAGCTTTAAAATTAATATAACCTTCTTCATCCACTAAATAGGAGTTATCTTCTGGTATACTTAATTTAGCGATGCCTTCATTATTCGTTTTGGCTATTCCTAATTTAACTTCCTCATCACTTAAAACATTATAAAATCCTATATTGGCTTCATAAATAGGAACGCGATCTTTACGGTTCTTTTTATTAGCTGCTAAAAATCTAACTTCTAATGATCTCGTATTATCTGCTTGTTTTACAGTATTTAAATTGAATCGTATTCTATAATTTTTAAGGTCAATTTCTTGAGCAAAAATTGTATTATTAATAAATAAACCAGTTATAATTAAAAACACAAAATATTGAAATGATCTATAATTCATAATTTTTAATTTGAGTTAAAATTTCTTTTTTCTTTTTAATTTTTTTTGATTTTGCTCATTTTCTATAATTCCAGACATGGGTATTACTGGTACAAATTTTATTAAAAGCGTAAAAAACAAACAAAAAGCTGCAATACCAGCAAAAGTTAAAGACCATTCAACCCAAGTTGCTGTGTAATTAATATATTCTGGTCTGGTATCCTGAATTGGTATATAAGGTGTTTCTAACGTTGGAATTATAATTAAATACCTATTTAACCATAAACAAACTATAGCTATAACAGCTGTTAACGTAATTAGCTTTACTGTTCTTAATTTTTTTAAACCTATAATAATTAATGGTACAAATACTGCTACATAGTTTGCAATTATAAACATCCAAAAATAGTTACTGAATAAGGTGTTTAATAAATTAATGTCTGAAGTTTTATGGCTAAACCATTTTGGAAAATATTCACTAAAAGTAAAATATCCAAACAGTAATGATAATATTAATAAAATTACACCTGCAAAAATAAAATGTACTTTTCGTATGTGTTTTTCTAATTTTAAATACTTTCTAATTACATACATAGCAACAATAATTACGGCTACACCAGTGTAAAGACCTGATACAATAAAATAAGGCGCAAAAATGGTACTGTTCCATCCAGGTTGCAGGGTTAAACTAAAAACCCAAGCTAAAATTGTGTAAGCGACAATGGCCAATATAATAACAATAACAGACATTCTTTTGGTGATTTTGTGCAATTTTTCGCGTTGATAATCAGTGTTTTGATATCCAATTGCTAAATACTTGTACAGTTTTTTCCTCCACTTGGGAACTTTTAAATCATCACTGTCCCTTAATATGGCAAGGTCTGGAATAAATGTTAAGTATAAATACAAAAAACAGCCAACCAAATCTGTCATAACAGCAATAACATCCCAGGTAATGGGAGATTGTATTCGTGGATACATAAGTAAATAATGCAATCTGTCTAATCTATAAATACATAATAGTATAAATATAGGTCCAATTGTTATTGATAAAACGGTTGTAATTTCTACAATTCGTGAAACGGAGTTTTTCCAGGGTGTTTTTATAAAGTGTAGAACACTTGATATAAATGCTCCTGAATAGCCCAATCCAAGAAAAAATATAAAGCTTACAGTATATATACCCCAAACTACATTATCACGCATTCCAGTAACACTTTGTCCTTTAACTATTTGAAGAATTAGTGCATATAGGCCTAATAAAATGATCGCTATAAGGGACCAGATCCAAATTTTTGAGGTTGTGGTTGATTTTTCCAGCATCGGAGAAAATTCTTTAACCAATTCTCTTTTTCTTTTTACTAAATCCATAATTTAAGAGTGTTTGAGTTAAATTTTTCCTTTCTTTTTTAGATCCTGAACATAAGGAACATCTTTGTATCGTTCCATAACTTCTTCCTCTACATCAAATCCACGTTCTAAAGGGAATTGTCTGTTCACTGCAGGCAGATAGTATACGTTTGGTTTGGTGCCTAAATGTTCTAAATGTCTGTAACCGCCTCGATCTTTTATTAATTCAGAAAAACGAACCGTTTCTTCGCCATTGGTCACTATATCTTCATTTTTATCACCAAAATAGATCACTCCCATTGGGCAAGATTGAGCACAATGAGGCAATTTACCTTGTCTAAGCATATCTGGGCAAAAATCACATTTCATGACTGTTCCTTCAGCAGCAGGAATACTCGTTTCAGGTGAGTATGGTTGTGACTTATCTTCGAATTTCTCGTTATGTCCCCAATTGAATTGACGTGCAGAATATGGACAACTAGTAACACAGAATTTGCATCCTATGCATCGTTCATTGTCTACTAGAACAATGCCATCAGTACGTTTGAAAGTAGCACCAGTTGGACAAACTGTTACACATGGTGGTTCATCACAATGGAAACATGGTTTTGGAAACCAATATGGTTCAGTTTGCTCATTATTCTGTATTAACTGAACTTTCATGAACTCTTGGTGATAATCAAGTTTATGCGCTTTCTGACAACTCTCCACACAGTTTCTGGCGTTTTTACATTTTGCCAGATCAATCACCATAACAAACTTTCTGTCCGGAATTCCTTTTCTAGCTTCTTTCGGTGTTATATGAGCTTCAGGATATTTGTTGATATTATCCACATCTACTTCAACCATTTTGCCATCTGGAGTGAGCAATCTAACCTTTTCTCCGGATGCAATCTTTTCTTCTTCTGGAACAAAGTTTGAAATAATGGAAGCACCAGCAACGGCAGATACACTAGACATTAAACCTAACTTTAAAAAATTTCGTCTATTTGTGCTTTTTTTGTCAGTTTTTTTGTCGTCCATAATAGTCGAGATAAATTAATATTTATATCATTTTTAATGATGTATAAAATTAGATATTCACAATAAAAATTATGATGATAAATATCATGTTTTGTAATGTTTGTTACACAATAGAAATATAATGGAATTCCCCTATTTTATTGATAAATTGTGAGTTTAACAATTTAAATTCGTAACTAAATAACCATGTCATAAGGCTGATCATTTTTATGCAGTTTGTAGATGCTTTTGAAAATATTTAGATGATTTAATATTAAAATCTAGAACCGAAGAATAGACAATTATGTTCTATATATTTTATAAAGGCTGAATATTAAAAATATAATTATTCCCCACATAGAAAATGTTAGTAAATTAGGCACAATTAATAAGAAATATGGGGTTTTATTTCTTGGAGACCACATGGTTCTATCATCAAAGGTTGTTTCTTCTTTTATTTGCACACCAATTGGAGCATCAAATGAAGTTATTACAGTTCCATAATCGTCGTTGTCTTTAAGTACAACTTCTAAAGTTAGAATACCATTGACTCCTGGAATTCCATTTTCAACTGGTACCAAAATACTACCATTTTCGTCTGTATAATTAAATTCCTCACCAATTTTTAGTGGTCTAAACAAACGTTTAATCTGTACGTCCAATGATTCTCCTCTAATTATACTATCCGTTGCTTTATCAGATAGAGTTGCAGAAACATAGTTGAGGCTATCTTTAGCTATTAAATTCGCCTTAATTATAGCATCCTTAAAGCTTATACTTTTTGAGGCTCTTTTATAGGTATCGTTTCCTTTAAAAATTACATTAATATTATAAACATTACTAGAATCCGCTTTTAGAAGATTAAAATCCTTTATTACAAATCTGCACTCACCTTTCATGTTGGTTTTTATGGAACCCCATTCTATTATTTCATCATAAAATTCATTTTCAACAGATAACTCTATGTTTGAAACAGAAACATTTTGCTTTTCTATTTTAGATATAGCTCCAATTTGAATATAATTTGCACCATTCATTTCTTTAAAATAATCAGCTTTTAAACGTACCCTGTGTTTTACATTATCCTGACAGTATATTTTATTGGAAGATGTAGTTATTTGAAATATAATAACTACCAAAAGGAACATACAATATTTGTCTATTGAATTTTTCATAGCTCCTTTAGTTTCGATTCTTTTAATTCTTGTTGTTCTTCCGCAGTTCTTTGAATAGGAATTACGGGAAGATATCTAACCAGAATTGTAATTATCAATAAGGCCATGGCTAACGTGCCAAAGGTTATTACCCATTCATGGAAACTAGGAAAATAATGATGCCACGGTTCCGGAACACCTTGGATTGGCAGAAACGGTTGTAATAAAGTTGGAGTAACAATAAGAAATCTTTTCCACCAGGAACCGACCACTACCAATAAACCCATATAAAACATGGGTGCCGGTTTCCGACCTTTTTTAAATAATAATACAATTATTGGAATAACTAAGCCACCTACTATTACGAACCAGAACAAAGGTGCGAATTGCCCCGTGTATAAATGATTTAAATGTGTAATCTCTTCTTTTTTTGACGTAAATTCTGGTATTACGTATTCATTAATATTGAAATAGAGATAAATTAAACAGGTTAGAACCAGGAGTTTACCCAGTTTGTCAAAATGATATTCAGTGATATAGTCTTCCAATTGATATGCTCTTCTTATAAAATAAACCACTGTCACCAATGCTCCCACACCAGCCACAGATGCTCCAGAAATAAAATATGCACCCATATTAGTACTATCCCAGCCAACTCTAAATAAGGTTGAAAATAACCAGGCATCAATAGTTTGCAAAACAAAACCTGCTGGAATTATTAATATGCAAATTATTTGGATTGATTTTAATTGTATTGTTTTTTGCGCTAAACTACCAGTCCAATTCAATGATAATTTTCCATACCATTTACTTAGTTTCGGATTTGTTTTTTTAAAATGTTTTTTGAGTATAGCTAAGTCCGGAAGTAACGGAAAATACAACATGAGTAAGCAAATAACTATATAAGTAGGAATAATAATCACATCCCATATAATTGGCGACTGCATTCTTCCATGAATAAATAAATACAACAACCTATCTGGACGTCCCATGTCAATCATAATCGTTATTCCTGCCATGATAATTGAGGCCAAGGAAATAATTTCTGCAATTCTAACTATAGGTGTTCTCCATTCATTTTTAGTAAGCCTTAGGATGGCTACAGTAACTGCTCCCACAAAACTGGTGGCAACAAAGAATACAAAATTAGAAATATAAATGCCCCACAAAGCATAATCATTCATGTTGGTTACTATCTGTCCTTGAATAACCTGGTCTATATACGCTATAATTCCTGCAATGGAAATAATTGCCAAAAAAATGGTCCATAAAACTCCTTTTCTTCCAAATTTTTGAGGTGCCAGATCGTTAACTAATTTATCAGAAACATTCATGGTTTACTACGTTTTTCGACTGATATATAATTTGTGAACTTATCAAGCCCATCCTTAAACTCTACTAATCGATCAACTGGAGGAAGATAGTAAACACTTGGCTTTGTCCCCAACCCTTCAAATAGTCTATATCCGCTTTTTTGCTTGATTAATTCAGATAGGCGTACAGTCTCTTCACCGTTGGTAACGGTATCCTCATATTTATCACCAAAATAAAACACGCCATTTGGACAAGCTGTAACACAATGCGGTAATTCATTGTTTTTTATTGTATGTGGGCAAAAATCACATTTATCGACCGTACCTACTACACTTGGCATTCCCGTATACTCAATGGAATTATGGTCTTCATGATGCATTTCCATACTCATTGTTATTTCACTGGTTTCGCCATATTCAGGTTCTTTCCAATTAAAAACTCGAGTTGAATAAGGACAAGCTGCCATACAAAAACGACAACCAATACAGCGTTCATTGTCTATAAGAACAAGACCATCTCTACGCTTAAAAGTGGCATCAACTGGGCATACAGTAACACAGGCAGGTTGATCACAATGCATGCAGGTTGTAGGCATCCAATAAGGAGCGGTATCTTCCTCTTCCTGCATTTTATAAACTTTAAGCCATGCATGATCCCCTGTTATATAATGATGTTTATTGCAAGCACTTTGACAGCTCAAGGCATTTTTACACTTTGCCAGATCTATGACCATAACAAACTTTCTGTTAGGTATGCCTTCGCGCAAGTTATATTTTTTATCTGGGTCTTGGGAATGTTTTACTTCCATAACTTCAGATGAATCCACTTCAATGAGGGTGCCATCTGTAGTCATCAGTTCCATAGTTACTCCAGAACTATCATTGGTTTTTGCATTTAATTTAGATGCAATTTTGGATAGTCCAAATCCTCCTAATATGGCTGTTAGACCTAATTTTATTCCATTATTTAGAAAATAACGCCTTGATCTATTCTTGTTATCTTCCATAATGAAGTAATATTATAATTAGTTTAATTACAGTTTTTCACTTAGCCAGTTCAGAAATGAGGAATTAGAAATATTTTTTTTAATGACTTTGGAGTTTTTCACGGTACTGATTTTTACTTTTACAATAGTACCATCTGGTTTTAACAAAGTTTGATATTCTTCACCTTTGTCAATGTTTTTTTCTTTATCAATTATTTTTTCTGGGACAGTTTCACCAAATCCTAAAAAAGGCAGTAACAAAGTGGATCCTAGTATAGGAAGGATTCCTCTTCTACTAAATTTCTTATCTTTTTCTGATGGGTTTGTCATTTTGTTATAAAAAAACAGTAAAACAAAATGAATAGGGGATTAGTAATATTTTGCTTTACTGTTTTTGCTAAAAGTGAATTAAATTAAATTGTTTAGAAATTATAATTTCTTGTTATATTAAATCCTATTAAATATTGGCCACTTTCGCCATTAATACCATTATTTTTATTATTGAACATGTAATTTTCTTGTGGTACTATGCCCCAAAGATTAGTTACAAATATCGAAAATGTATGAGCTGAAGTTCCAAATTCGGCACCAAAGCTAATTCCTGCGGGAACTTTAGTATCGTTTTGCTGTTTAGTTAGTGGCTGGCTATAATCAAATACTATAGCTGTATTTGGACTAATCTTATAACGACCACCTAATGCCAAAGCATACATATCATTCTTCATGGTTTCGTCTACTTTATTATAATGGGATATACTAGGTGCTAATTGTAATGATAATTTTGGACTAAATCTTTTAGCAATGATCAATTGATTGAAAAAAGAATATCTGTCCTGAACGTTTACAAATAAGCCTCTATCTTTTTTTCGGGCATCTACTACAAAATTACCATAGTACGTTATACTAATTGGAATAAAGTTTTCACGTGTTTGCTTTAGTAAGGAAACTTTCCAGTTAAAATCCTGATATCTTTTGTTCTTGGTTGTACCAAATCCTATAGCTACCCTATCATGTATTGAATAGGCTATACCAATACGAATATTTGCAGCTCCCCAGAAACCTTGAAGGTCATTTTCATTACCAAATTCTCCAAATCTGTGTTGCATCATAACCTCTAAAGTGTTTTTACCAAATACAACATTAGTTGGATTGTCTATAAGGGTTGCACTTTCAAATGCTGGACGCTCTGGTTTTTCTTTAACTTTATCTTTATCCTCTTCTTGAGACAAAGCTGATAGAGGTAAAACAAATAAGGCAAGAAGTAATATTTTATAAATTTTCATATCTATTTTCTTAATTGTTAGTTATTTAGAGCACCACTATTTATCCACTCCTCTATTAATGCTAGAGAATTATTGTCTACTCCTGCATGACCTTCATTTGCCAGCTTCGTATAAAGTTCACTGCCATCAGCATTACCAGCACTAACATATTCAGGAACAAGAGAGCTATATTCATTTCCTGCACTTAAATCTGGATCTAATGTGCCGTTGTGGCAATCTGTACAGCTGTATGCCGCAAATATTGGCAGGATGTCAGCTGCAAATTCCACCACAGCACCTGGCTGTATTTCAACTAATTCTTCCTGGTCATAATAACATGAAGACAAGCTTAATGTAAATGCAACCAGTATTATAAATCGGGTGAGTTTTTTCATTATTTAGATTTTTTATTAAATAGCCTTAATCCTTTGTTAAAAGTGCAGATCAATATTTCCGCACTTTTAACAATAAGATTAATTTATAATTATCATGATTAACAAGTTTCTTTTTAGTTAATCTTGTAAAGATTCAATTGAGTTTTTAAGTAAGGCTAAAGTATATGCAGGGTTATGAATACCATGACTATGATCTTGATAAACATATTCCCAATTCCAATAAGCGTTAGCGATTTCAATGGGATGATCACCGGTTATTAAACTTCCTCCTGCATCTAATATTCCATTTGATATTAATAACCCTTCAAGAGCAGCCATTAAATTAGTTACTTCTGTTTGTCTTCCATTATAATCAAAATCAGTGGCTGATTCATGACAGGTTGTACAGGAATTTAATGTTGGTGAAAATGTATGTTGTCCATCATCATCATTAGCCTCTCCCATATGACAGCTTACACAAGAAGCTCCATTTCTATGAGTTGAAGACGAAGCTACTGGGTAAGGTACAGATCCAGCAATTTCAGCACCTTCTATTCCTTCTAGCATAGTAGTTTGCGCACCATAGTGTGGTCCATAGTGAGGAGGTACACTAAATATTCCAGTTCCATCATCAACAGGGAATGAGCTTCTTGGTTGGTGACATACTACACAACTATTACTCGTTCCTTGATAATCAATGACAGTTGTATCATCAATCAATAATGTTACTGGTTCCAGTCCTCTTAATGCATAGTCATCTCCATCGTTTTCAAAATCAAAGGTACTATGTTTACTATGACAAGTAGTGCATGATACTACTGATGGATTAGCATATGGTTCAATAGCAATTGCACCAGTCTCCATATATTGTATGTATCCTTCATTAGAATGACATCCTGCACAATCGTCAATTAAACTTCCGCTTCCACCACCACGATTTGTATATGCGGAAAGGCCTACATTGCCAGCCCAAGGAATTGGAGTTTCGTTAAAATGGCCAGACATTGCATAAGATCCATCTATTGCTTCTCTATGGCTTACCGAATGACAATTTATACAAGCTTCAGCGCCAACTCCATCGATTCCATCTACCCCATCAACTCCATCTACACCATCGATGCCTTCAACATAAATAGGTTCATCACTCGTACATTGTAAAAACATAAAACCTGATATTAGAATAACCAGGTAACTTAATAATTTAACTTTTTTCATGATATTATAATTTAATGGAACATTATTACTGATAAAATTACTTACTCATAGCAATAATTTTTATGACAAATATCATGTTTGTAAAAAATATAATTTACTGATAAACAAGGAAGTATGTAATTTTCCTTAATTTCTAGGGTTATTTATATAAATTCTACAGTTACTTTTGATATACAAGAAGGTGATTTTTGTTACATAACAGAACAATATCATCTGAATTCTTATCGAGCAGATACAAGGATAAATCTATAATACAATTTTTTCGATTTGAAACAATTTTGGAATAGAAACATTCCAGTTGAAAGTGTCCTGTATTTTTATTTTAAAAGCATCTTGTGCAGTTGGTTCTCCATGTACTAAAAAAACCATTTCTGGAATGTTTTTTATGTTGCTCATCCAATCTATCAGGTCGTTTTGGTCAGCATGAGCAGATAAACTTTCAATATGTTTTATAGTGGCTTTAACTGGATAATATTTTCCGTAGAATTTTATTTCGTGAGCGCCTTCCAATAATTGTCTGCCTCGAGTTCCTTCGGCTTGGTAACCAACTAATAGAACTGTTGTAGACCGTTCGTCTATAAGTTGTTTTAAATAAGTTAATACGCGTCCTCCAGTAACCATACCACTTCCAGCTATCACAATTTTAGAACGAGGGTTATCTATGGTTTCCCACGTTTCTTTATACGATTGAATAATGTTTACATGCCTGCACATGGCTTTATATTCTTTATCAGATAGTTTGTGCCATTTTGGGAATCGTTTAAAAACGTCCAACACATTATTTCCCATTGGGCTGTCTATATATATAGGTATGTTAGGGATTTTGTTTTTTTTATAAAGTTCCCAAAGAATAAACATTAATGACTGCAGTCGTTCTACAGCAAAACTTGGAATAATCAGGTTTCCGTTATTGTTAATGGTATCTTTTATTAATTCTGATAATAATTCCTCGATATCATCTTCTGGATGCAGTTTGTTACCATAGGTACTTTCAATAAATAAATAATCTGCCCATTCTGGTTTCTTCGGATTATCTAACAGGATATCATCATTTCTACCAACATCACCAGAAAACACGAAACGTTTTCCTTCGATATCCAATTCTATAAATGTGGAGCCGATTATATGTCCATTATATTTAAATCTGTATGAAATACGTTCAGATAGTTTTATCCATTTATCAACCATGTCCACATTAAATAACCGGATGGTTTTTTCTGCGTCTTTTATAGTGTAAAAAGGACGTGCAGGTTTATGTTTAGAAAATTTTTCTTTGTTTGCTTTTTTTGCTTCTTCCTCGTGTATTTTTGCACTATCATTTAAGATAATTTCAGCAATGGCAAGAGTAGGAGCTGTGCCAATTATTTTGCCTCTAAAGCCTTGTTGTACCAAACGTGGTAAGTAGCCAACATGGTCTAAATGTCCATGGGTTAGTAATACAACATCAATTGCTTTAACATCAATTGGTAGACTGACCCAGTTTTGCTCGCGCAATTCTTTTAGACCTTGAAACATGCCACAATCTATCATGATTTTTTTGTCAAAAGCATCAATTAAAAATTTAGAACCTGTTACAGTACCTGCAGCACCAAGAAATTTTACGTTTACATAATTTAGCATGATCAGAATTTTAATGATTACAAAGTTTTTTCACTTCGTTGAGTATCTTTTCTTTTCGTTGTTTAGAGATTCCTAAATGATCTAAATAGAAATAGTCTCCAATCAATTCTCTGCATAGCACCACATTTCGATTCAACAAAAATTGCTTTTCTCTGTTGGTTAGTAAGGTTGAAACAGTTATTGGGTACAACCCTAATCTATCGATTCTATCTTTTAAACTATCGTTTTTTGGGTAGTCCCAACTTAACAAGTACAAGCCACAACATTTGCCATAGGCTATAGCATCTTTTGTAAATTGCGTGTTTGTAACAACCCAACCTTCTGTTAGGGTTGTACCATTTTTTGGATTAGAATTCCAATAATCTTTTACGTCTTTATAACGAGAGTTAATATATAAAGGAACCTTCACATTGCATTTTAATCCTTGACTGCTATGAAATTTACATTCAATTATGGTAGTATCACCATTTTTGTGCGCAATAACATCTATTTCATGCGTCACACATTTCCCTTGAAGCGTTTTGCCAACTTCAGTTTTAAAACCTGAATATTTTAAAACGGCTCCAATAAAGCGTTCAAAAGGGAATCCTGTTGGACCTAATTCATAAATAGCCTTTTTTAGTTTGTATTTTGAGGCTAAATAGCTTTTTTTCTTTTTTAGTAGTGAAAAGGCTCTGTTATAGATCTCCTTGGTAGAAATGCCTTGATATAATTCTTTACTAACTGTGGTTAAAATTTTATCAATTGTTTCACTACTTGCCCCAGTTCGATTTAATGACTGCCTTAATTTGTCCGATGAGAATTCGACACTTTCTCCAGAATATTTCACAATATTGATCTTGTCTTTTATCATAAAAGCCGTGATTTTAGGATTAAGATTAAAAAATTGGTCTAGACAACCTGATAGTATTTCTTCACTAAAGCAACCACTTGATTGCTTGTCATACTATCAGATTTTTTGACATCCCTAACTTTTCTGGCAATTCCCTTATACTTTTTCTGTAATTCCTTATTGAATTTTTCGTTGGTACCAGCTGGACCAAAAATTACTAATTCATCAGAATCAGTAATTTTTTCTGCTAGTTCTTTGAAGTAGTTCTGTAGCTGATGCTTTTTACGTTCCAGATATTTACTGTCTTGAACAACGTCCTGTGGGCCACCTTTAAATCTTGAGCCAGATCCTCCTGAAATATGAAAATCTTCAACATTAGATTTAACGGTTAGTAAGGTTTCCTTACTATTTTCCAAATTTACAATTAGGGCTTTCTTTTTGTCTAACCAAATTCCAGTTTTTTTCATAATAGTAGCAATTATCATGTACCATTTAAAGTTAAATTTTACACATATTTTAAACAATGATATAAATCAGATTATTGAGATAAATGTTAATAATCGTTATTTGATTTTAGAATTTTAATATATCCTTTAGCAAACAAAATCTTATATTTACGTGCAGAACTAAAATTTCCAAATGAAAGAAGAATTAGAATTAAATTATGGCTACTTATTTGAGGAGGAGTTGTTAGATGAAATTAATACGGTAGGAGTTTATCGAGATGTTTCTGAAGGCTCAAAATTAATAGAGATTGGTGATTATATTAAGTCTATGCCGTTATTAATTAATGGTGCAATAAAAATTCTTAGAGAAGATGACAAAGGGGATGAATTAGTTCTCTATTTTTTAGAGAGAGGGGACACTTGTGCCATGACTTTAACCTGTTGTTTAGGAGATACCAAAAGCGAAATAAGAGCAGTTGCGGAAACCGATGCTAAACTTGTAATGGTACCAGTTAAGAAAATGGAGGAATGGATGAGTAAATATAAAAGTTGGCAAAATTTTATTTTATCAAGTTATCATGATAGAATGTCAGAACTTTTGGAAGCCATTGACACCATTGCCTTTTTGAAAATGGATCAACGAATATTTAAATATCTTAAAGATAAGGCCATGGTTAATCATGATGATGTCATTCATGTTACACATCAGGAAATTGCTCATGATCTTCATACGTCCAGAGTGGTTATTTCCAGGTTACTAAAAACCTTGGAAATAGACGGAAAAATTAAGCTTAACAGAAACAGTATAAAAGTTATTGAACTTTAATTTTTAGACTGTAACCATTGTTACACTAGGTTTAGCTAAACATTCTTACATTTGTTTTGTTGTTTAAGACTAACAGTTTTTTGTAGTTTTTAAAATGATAATAAAAGGATTTAAAATAATCCTTAAAAACATAAATAGTATACCTTTAATTTAAAGGTAATTAGTTGGTTAGGTTGAAAAAAGAGTAGCAGTTTTGCTACTCTTTTTTATGTAACCTTGGTTACTCAATTATAAGTAATAACCCAGTAACTTTACATATTATTTATTCAAATTAATAAATCGTGCTATGTCAATATTAAGTATGCTTTTTGGAGGCAATCCTCCTAATGACAATACAACTTTATTATCTCCAGAAGAGTTTAAAGAAAATATCTTTAATAAAAAAGTTCAATTAATTGATGTTAGAACCCCTCGAGAGTACCAGTCTAGCCATATAAAAGGTGCAAAGAACATCGATTTTTATGCCGGAAGTTTTAAATCACAGTTCATTAAATTAAACAAGAATAAACCTGTGTATATTTATTGCAGAACGGGTAGCAGAAGCCGACACGCTTCCAATAAGCTTTTTGACTTGGGTTTTAAAGAAATTTATGACCTTAAAGGCGGAATAGTTAGATATAAATAACCATGAAGAAAATATTTTTAATTTTTGGATTCATCATTCTATTTGTGGGTTGTAAAAATTCTACTAATCCAATTAGTAAAAAACTGGTAATTGGAAATGCAAAGCTTATTGCAGATCACCCAGGTAAGAAGTTGATGGAAATTAATTGTTATGCCTGTCATAATCCAACAACAGGTCATGATGACAGAATTGCACCTCCAATGATTGCAGTTAAGAAACATTACATTTCTGACAATACAACTAAAGAGCAATTTATTGCTGATATCCAAAATTGGATTAAGACACCAAGTCAAGAAAAATCCAAAATGCCAGGTGCAATAAGAAATTTTGGTTTAATGCCTTATGCTCCTTTTCCAGAAGAGACAATAGACCAAATTGCTGATTATATGTATGAAAACACTATTGATCAGCCTGAATGGTTTGAAGATCATTTTAATGAAGAAAGAATGGGTATGGGAAAAGGAAAAGGACAAGGTAAAGGTAAAGGAATGGGCCAAGGAAGAGGAATGGGCCAAGGAATGAGACATGGTCAGTCTTCAAATGAAGATTTAAGCTATGAAGATATTGGACTAAAATATGCCTTATCAACAAAAGCACAATTGGGTAAAAACTTAATGGGAGCCTTACAGAAAAAAGGAGTTCAAGAAGCGGTGACATTTTGTAATGAAAGAGCCTACGCGTTAACAGATAGTATGGCAAAGATTCATAAAGCAACTATTAAACGTGTATCAGATAAACCTCGTAATCAAAATAATAAGGCGAATGTGGTTGAGTTAAATCATATTGAAACCTTTAAAACAATGGTTGCAAATAAAGAAGAAATAAAACCAATTGTTGAAGAGGCAGGAACCTCTGTTAATTTCTATTATCCAATTACTACGAATTCTATGTGCTTACAATGTCATGGAGCACTTAATGGTGAGTTAAGTTCAGATACCTATAAAACAATTAAAGGATTATACCCCAATGATAAAGCCATTGGTTATAATGTAAATGAAGTCAGAGGTATTTGGAGTATTTCATTCGATAATTAATTTAGTCATGCGTAGTTTTTCGGAAATAATCAATCAGTCAAAACCTGTATTAATTGATTTTTATGCCGATTGGTGTGGACCTTGTAAAATGATGGCTCCAATTTTAAAACAAGTCAAAGACAATTTGGGTGAAAGAGTTTCTATCATTAAAATAGATGTTGATAAAAACCAGGGTTTAGCGGCTAAATACCAAGTAAGAGGTGTGCCTACATTAATGCTATTTAAAAACGAAAAACAGTTGTGGAGACAATCTGGCGTCATCCAAAAAGATGAAATTATTTCGTTGATCACTAATAATGAATAATTCCTTTGTAACAATTGTTACGCATTATTAATCATAGAGCTACTACTTTTGTACCTTCAATTATAATAACACAATACTTAAAGCGAAGTAATTTTATCCCTAATTATTATTGTTGATTAATAGCAAGAGGAAAGTGCTCCCAACTAGGTGCACTTTTTTTGTACATAAATTCCAAATTCCAATTTTTCTCAAAGGATTTGTTGTAATTTTATTATCGATAATAACAGCAGACTTAAGTAACAAATGTTACAATCAAAGTAGAGGGTGTTAATTAACTTTGATAGATTACTTATTTCTAACCATTCCAACTTTAATTATTTATGAAGTACGGATTTATAATTGATAACCGAAAATGCATTGGTTGTCATGCTTGTACTACTGCCTGTAAATCAGAACATGATGTTGCGGTAGGCGTTAACAGAACCTATGTTAAACAAGTAGAAAAAGGTGAATTTCCAAACACCAGAAGAATCTTTTCGGTAATGCGTTGTAACCACTGTACAGATGCTCCTTGCGTGGAGATTTGTCCAGTTGAAGCATTGTATACTCGGGAAGATGGAATTGTAGATTTTGATAACAATCGTTGTATTGGTTGTAAATCGTGTATGCAGGCTTGTCCTTACGATGCCTTATACATCGATCCGGAAAATAATACAGCCGCAAAATGTAATTATTGTGCACATCGAGTTGAAGTTGGTCGTGAGCCAGCTTGCGTTACTGTTTGTCCAGAACATGCAATTATTGCAGGAGACATGCATAATCCAGATACCGAAATTTCCCAATTGTTAGCACGACAAGCAGTAAAAGTTCGTAAGCCTGAAAAAGGAACCAATCCCAATCTGTTTTATATTGATGGTGATGAATCGTCCTTAAACCCGGAAGCAACTGCTAAATCTGGTCCAAGCTTATGGAGTTCACAGGCAAGAGGTGTTGGTCATTTTGCTAAAGCTGCCGAAAAAATGATGCATACTAATGATGATGTTGATCTATTACAAATGAGTATTGATAACGAAACACAAGCTGCTTATCAACGAAAAGACACAGAAAACCCTAACTATATTGATGTGTTAACTGGAAAAGCAAGACGAGTATATGATACACCGGACAAAGGTATCCTTTGGGGTTGGGAAGTGTCTGCGTATGTATTTACTAAAGCAATTGCAGCTGGAGCATTCTTAATTCCATTTTTAGCAATTATTTTGGGTCATGAAGTATCTAATACTGCTAAATTATGGTCAGCTGGAATATCATTAGTAGGTTTAGCTTTAACAGGATTATTCTTGGTTATGGATTTAGACAGACCAGACAGATTCTTAAACGTATTACTACGTCCGCAATGGAACTCATGGTTAGTAAAAGGTGGTTACACCATTACTATATTTGGTTTGTTAGTAACCGTTTGGGGAGCAAATACTTGGTTTGATTTAGGTGTTCCTGAAACTCCATTATTATGGGTAACTGCTCTATTTGCAGTATTATTAGCTATTTATACGGCTTTCTTATTTGCCCAAGCAAAAGGTCGCGATTTCTGGCAAAGCCCAACCTTACCTATACACATGTTAGTGCATAGTGTTATGGCAGGCGTTGCAATTTTTGTATTAGCATCTTTAATTTTTGGAAATGAAGGTTGGATGTCAATTTTAAAAATGACGTTCATCATTGCTTTAGTAGTAAATTTATTTTCTATGGTAACAGAATTAACAATTACTCATCCAAGTACTTCTGCTCATACAGTTGTTGAAATGATTACAAAAGGACGATATAAAGGGTTATTCTGGATTGGTGTTGTATTAATTGGAAATGTAATACCATTGGCAGCATTATTATTTGTACCAAGTGCTAACATGCTTATCGTTGCTTCAGTACTTGTTTTAATAGGAATATATGTAACCGAAAAGATTTGGGTAGAAGCACCACAACGCATTCCGTTAGCTTAATTTAAAAGAA